>DASVOT010000635.1:0-20994 GCA_036383235.1 Chryseosolibacter sp. | reverse complement strand
TGAATACGGGCTCGCCGCACCTGGTCCGCTTTGTTTCTGACGTAGAGCACTATCCGGTCGTAGAGACCGGGAGGGAGATTAGATACAGCAACGCGTTTATGCCGGGTGGAACCAACGTCAACTTCGCAGAAATCATGTCCGGCAATACAATTTTTGTCCGTACCTACGAGCGGGGTGTTGAAGACGAAACACTGAGTTGTGGAACCGGTGTGACCGCTGCAGCATTGGCCGCTTCCTTTCATAACCTCACCTCTCCCGTTTCTGTTCGAACCCGCGGCGGGAACCTCAACGTGGAGTTCAAAACGCGACAGCAAGGCCCGCCTTCCGGACAGGGAGGCATGTTTCATGAAATTTACCTCATTGGTCCTGCCAAATTGGTCTTTGAAGGCGACCTGGAACTATAATTGACTATTCAAGATGCATTGAAAAGCTCTCCTATCCTTTTCCCGATAACGGTTGGGGGTAAGGGGCAAAGGAATTAACTTTAGGCCCGTTTTTAAGGCCTTTTCCGTTGCTATTTTAAACAACGGGAAGGCGATTTCAACCGACACAAGAACTCATGTTACAACTTATTGCCAAGATCTTTGGAAGCAAATCGGCCAGAGACATTAAGCGTTTGATGCCCCTGGTGGAACAGGCTGGGAAACATTGGGAGGAGCTAAAGCCGCTTTCGAACGATGAACTCAGGGCGGAGACCATCCGTATTCAGAACACGATCAACCAGGAGCTGAGGGGCATAGACGACAAACTCGCGGCCTTACATCAGAGAATAGCCGACCATCCGGACCTCGATATCAATGAGAAAGAATCCGTCTTCACGGAAATTGACAAGATCGAGCTGGAGCGGGATAAGGAGCTTGAAAAGGTCTTGCTGAAGGTGTTGCCGAGGGCTTTTGCAATTGTCAGGGACACCGCGAGGCGCTTCAAGGAGAATGGTTACCTGGAAGTCACTGCGCAGGATTTTGACCGGCAGTTTGCCGCCACGCATCCGAACGTGAAGATCGTCGGCGACAAGGCCCAATGGTACAATCAGTGGATGGCCGCGGGCAACATGATTACCTGGGACATGGTACATTACGATGTTCAGCTCATCGGTGGCGCGGTATTGCACGAAGGAAAGGTGGCCGAGATGGCGACCGGCGAAGGCAAAACGCTTGTGGCAACGCTTCCTGCGTTCTTAAACGCGCTGGCGAAACGGAGCGTGCACATCGTTACGGTAAACAACTACCTGGCTACACGCGACAGTGAATGGATGGGTCCCATTTACATGTTTCACGGCCTGACCGTGGATTGCATCGACAAACATGAACCGAACTCGCAGGCGCGGCGGAACGCGTACCTGGCGGACATCACGTACGGCACCAACAACGAATTCGGGTTTGATTACCTGCGCGACAACATGGCCCGGGATCCGCAGGAGCTGGTTCAGCGCAAGCACCATTACGCCATGGTGGACGAGGTGGACTCAGTCTTGATTGACGAAGCGAGAACACCCCTTATTATTTCGGGGCCCATTCCGAAGGGCGACGAGCATGAGTTCTACGACCTGAAACCACGCATCTTTAAGCTGGTCGAAGCCCAGAAAAAAATTGTAAATGAATTCCTGAATTCCGCCCGCAAGCTGATTGCGGAGGGAAATGAAAAAGAAGGTGGCCTTCACCTCTTCCGCGCGCACCGCGCGATGCCCAAGCACAAGCCACTGATAAAATTCCTCAGCGAGCCCGGCATCAAGGCCATCATGCAGAAGACGGAGAACTTCTACCTGCAGGACAATAAGCGCAACATGCCCGAGGCGGACAAGCCCCTGTACTTTATCATCGACGAAAAAGACAACAGCGTTGAATTGACCGAAAAAGGCATCGACCTTATCACCGGCGAGGGGGAAGACCCGAATTTCTTCATCATGCCCGAGATCGGAACGGAGGTCAATCGCCTGGAAAAGGATCCCAGCCTGACGGACGATCAGCGGTTCCAGAAGAAAGAAGAGCTCATACGCGATTATCAGGTGAAGTCGCAGCGCATCCACAGCGTCAACCAGCTGTTGAAGGCCTACACGCTATTCGAGAAGGACACGGAATACATCATCGTGGAGGGCAAGGTCAAAATCGTCGATGAGCAGACCGGGCGGGTCATGGAAGGCAGACGCTATTCAGACGGACTTCACCAGGCCATCGAGGCGAAGGAGAACGTAAAGGTGGAAGATGCCACGCAGACTTACGCGACCATCACGCTTCAGAATTATTTCCGCATGTACCACAAGCTTGCCGGTATGACCGGAACGGCTGAAACGGAGGCGGGTGAACTCTGGGACATTTACAAGCTGGACGTTGTGGTGATCCCGACCAACAAACCCGTCGTCAGGAAAGACTATGACGATCTCGTTTACAAGACGGTGCGTGAAAAATTCAACGCCGTCATCGAGGAGATTGTCCGCCTCACGCAAGCGGGAAGGCCGGTGCTGGTCGGTACGACCTCGGTGGAGATCTCCGAGCTGGTGAGCAGGATGCTGCAGATCCGCAAGATCAAGCATCAGGTGCTGAATGCCAAGCAGCACCAGCGCGAAGCCGAGATCGTGGCCGAAGCGGGAAAACCGGGGACCGTGACGATCGCCACCAACATGGCCGGACGGGGGACCGACATCAAGCTCACGCCGGAGTCACGCGCGGCAGGCGGGCTCGCCATCGTAGGTACCGAACGGCATGAGTCAAGGCGTGTAGACAGGCAGTTGCGTGGCCGTTCCGGGCGTCAGGGTGACCCCGGCACGTCGCAGTTTTTTGTCTCCCTGGAAGATAACCTGATGCGCCTCTTCATGCCGGAGCGGATTGCCCGCATCATGGACAAGCTTGGCCTGAAGGAAGGTGAGGTAATCCAGCATTCGATGGTGACCAGCTCGATCGAACGGGCGCAGAAAAAAGTGGAGGAAAACAACTTCGGTATCCGGAAGCGCCTGCTGGAATACGACAACGTCATGAACTCGCAGCGCGAGGTAATTTATAAGCGCAGGAAGAACGCCTTGTTCGGCGAACGCCTGGAGCTCGACATCCTGACCATGTTGTTCGATACGTGTGAGGAGGTGGTCGTCAACGCGAAGAATTCGGACGACTATGAAAGTCTGCGACTGAACGCGCTGAGCATCCTCGGCCTTGACTACGATCTGTCGAAGGAACAGTTCCAGCAAATGGACCCGGCAGCGTTGACCAACGACCTGTACCAGAAATCGCTGAGCCATTATCACCAGAAAAATAAGTTGGTGGCCGAAAAAGCGCTCCCCATCGTCCGGGAGATTCACAAGACACGCGGAGCGACGATCGAGAACATTCTCGTTCCCTTCACTGATGGAGCGAAACAGATCGGCGTGGCCGCGTCGCTGGATAAGTGCGTGAAGACCAACAACGCAGAGCTGATCAAGTCGATGGAGAAGATGATTGCCCTTTACATCATCGACCAGCAATGGAAAGAGCACTTGCGCGAAATGGATGATCTGAAGCAATCGGTGCAAAACGCGGTCTATGAACAGAAAGACCCCTTGCTCATCTACAAGTTTGAGGGTTTTGAATTGTTTAAGCGTTTTATCGTCAAGGTGAACGAAGACACGATCGCCTTCCTGATGAAAGCGGATATTCCCGTGCAGAAACCCGATCAGGTGCAGGAGGCGCGCGCGCAGCGGAGAGCACGCCTAAACGAACAGAAGGAAGAGTCCAGATCCCTGCTCAGCGGAGGTGGAGGAGGCGGCCAGCCCCAGCCTGACCGGCCGCCGCAGGAAAAGGTCATGCCCGCGAAGTCGCAGAAAATTGCGGGTCGAAATGACAAAGTAAGCGTTCAGTATCCGGATGGCCGCGTGCTTCGGGACGTTAAATACAAAAAAGTGGAAGACGACATCCGCAATAATCGTTGTATCATAATTGAATAATATGCGTCAGCTGCCTGTCCTGATCCCCGTTTTATTGATAGCCTTTGGCTGTGCATCTCCCCGGACGACCACCGCGCCGGCGGGTACCGGAAAATACACGGAGGACCTGAGCGTCTGGCGGCCGGAGATTCAAAAGCCGGTTGATTCGGTGAAGACGGCTGTGCCGCAGCGAACGAGAAAGAACCAGTATGTCGCGGCGAAATACGCCGTGAACGAGGAGGTGGACGTGATACTCGACAGCATCTATCAGCAGAACCTCAGCCGCGGCTTTGTGGATGGCTACACCATCCAGGTTTATTCGGGAACGAAGCGCGAAGATGCGCTCAACATCAAGAAGAAGCTCGGCCAGTCTCTTCCCGACATCGAATCAGATGTGCAGTACAAACAGCCCAACTTCCGTGTACTCACGGGAAAATACCTAACCCGCCTGGAAGCGCAGCAGGATTACCTTTCTGTAAAAAGGTATTTTCCCAATGCGATCGTTATTCCCGACAAGATTTCAATTGAGTAAAACCGGCAAGCCGGGGCGGGGTCAACGAACGCTGGCGCTCCCGGTGCGGAAGCCGGACCTCCGGCCAACCCGGGCACGACTTGGCAAACTTTGCGTAATTTCCGATCCAATTATCAGGTATGGGACTTCTTGAAAAAATCAAATCGCTTTCAGAGCAGTATAGCGCAGAGGTTATCGGCGCCCGCAGGCATCTGCCTGAAAACCCGGAACTCTCCTACCAGGAATTCAACACCGTTAGTTACGTTGCCGAAAAATTGCGCGCCTTTGAGATCCCGGTAACCCGGAGTGTCGCCACAACCGGGCTCATAGCCGATATCGAAGGAAGGAATCCCGGGAGGAAGACGATTGCTTTACGGGCTGACATGGACGCCTTGCCGATTGCGGAAACCAATGAAGTTCCTTACAAGTCAAAGGTGCAAGGTGTCATGCATGCATGCGGACATGATGTCCACACGGCGTCTCTCCTCGGTACGGCCAGGATCCTGAACAGCATAAAGGATTCATTTGAAGGCACCATCAGGCTTTTGTTTCAACCGGGCGAAGAAAAGAATCCCGGGGGAGCTTCCTACATGATCCGCGATGGCGCCCTTGAGAACCCGCGGCCCGGAGGCATTATCGGCCAGCATGTCTTTCCGCTGCTGCCCGTTGGCAAAGTCGGCTTTCGCGAAGGAATGTATATGGCAAGCTGTGACGAGATCTATTTAAAAGTGATCGGCAAAGGAGGGCATGCTGCCGCTCCTGACCTGGTAATTGATCCCATTGTCATCGCTTCTCATATCATCATCGCATTGCAGCAGATCATCAGCCGCAATGCAAGTCCGAAACAGCCCACCGTGTTGTCGTTTGGCAATATTACAGGCAAAGGCGCGACGAATGTCATTCCAAGCGAGGTGAACATCGCCGGCACGTTCAGAGCCATGAATGAAGAATGGCGGGCGACTGCCTTGCAGAAGATCAGGAAGATGGCGGAATCCATGGCGGAGGCAATGGGAGGCAGGTGTGAGGTGGAGATCTCAAAAGGCTATCCCTATCTTGAAAATAACCCGGAGCTTACACGCAGAATACGGAAGGCAGCGGAAGCTTACGTGGGTTCGGAGAATGTCGTGGATATCGATATTACGCTGGGAGCGGAAGACTTCTCGTATTATTCCCAGGTCATCCCCGCCTCCTTCTACCGCCTTGGCACCGGCAATACGGCGCGGGGAATAACTTCGTATGTGCACACTCCCACTTTTGACATTGACGAAGATGCTTTAAAGATCGGACCCGGGCTAATGGCGTGGATGGCCATCCAGGAACTGCAAACCTGAGACGCCGGAAGCGCGGAATTTTTACCCCGGCGGCCCCGTTCGGGGGATGAAATCTTCTGTCTATATTGCGGAAGCGACGTTGAAGGATATGTTTAAGGATACCTTTGCCAAATTGTTTAAAATAGATCACCTCATCGAAAATCTGACCGGTTATGTCGAGACCCGGGTCGAATTGATCAAGATTGAAGTGAAGGAGGAGCTTGCCAAAAGCCTGGCCAAAGCAGTCGCCTACCTGCTTATTGCATTCATCGCCGCGGTATTCATCATTTTCATCAGCACGGCAGCTGCGCTGTGGTTAGCCGAAGCGTTGGGTAATGTGGCCGGATTCTCCATCGTCGCCGCCGTTTACCTTATCGCCACCTTCATACTTTGGATTTTGCGTGACAAGCTTATTTCAAAGTTTGAAAAGCGATTCGAAATAATGTTCAGAAAGAAAAAATGATCGTATGAGCCTCGAGACAGACAATCCTGAGAAAGGACAGCTGCTGCAGAAATCAGCACATCACCGTGAACTTCTGGAGGAAGAGGTGAAGTTGATATCGGAACGCTCGGAGAAGATTATTACGAATGCGTTGATCATTGGAGGCGCGCTTGCCCTCACCTATATTCTTGTCACCGGTCTTTCGGGCAAGGGAGGTAAACGAAAATCGAGGACGGGAAAGGTAAAACTTGCCGAAAGCAAGGACGCGGGCACCCCGACGGATGACGTCGACGACCGCGATCCGCAAAAGGCAGGTTTCGTATCGCAGATCGGGGCGGTCATTGCGGCACAGGCCACGGGCTTCTTGTTGTCGATCGCAAGGGAGAAACTCCTGGAGTTTCTTGAATCGCAGGGTCTCAAGAAAGAGAATCAGCAATGAGCGTGCTTCACACTTTACAACAGCGGCACAAAGACGGGAAGAAATCCATTGCTGTCCTTGTCGACCCCGACAAAGCGGAAGATCCGGCGAAGCTGCTGCATCTAATTAATCTGGCGAGTGAAAACTGCGTAGACTACTTTTTCGTAGGTGGAAGCCTCGTCACCAGCGCGAATCTGTCGGATGTGGTTAAGCGCATCAAAGAGAACGTCACCATACCGGTAGTCCTTTTCCCGGGCAACGCCATACAGGTAGAGGCGTCCGCGGATGCGATATTATTCCTTTCGCTGATCTCGGGGAGGAATCCGGAATTGCTCATCGGTCAGCATGTCGTGGCGGCACCGATCCTGAAAAACACGAGGCTGGAGGTGATACCTACGGGTTATATGCTTATCAATTCCGGGAAGATCACTTCTGTAGCGTACATCAGTAATACCATGCCGATTCCCGACGACAAGTACTCGGTGGCAGCCAGTACGGCCATGGCCGGCCAGATGCTGGGCATGCAAACTATTTACATGGACGCAGGGAGCGGCGCCGAAAAAGAGATCAGCGCCAGGATGATCGCCAGTGTGCGCAAGGCGGTAAGCGTTCCGCTGATCGCGGGGGGAGGAATCAATTCGGCGCGGAAAGCCATCAACGCCCTCGAGGCTGGCGCCGATATGATCGTGATTGGCAATGCCCTTGAGAAAGATCCCGATTTGCTGACCGAAGTGTCGGAAAAGGTGTATGCATGGAATAAGGCGTAGAGACAAGGCATAGAGACAAGGCATGCCTTGTCTCTACTTGATCAGTTCTCTTGAGATGACGAGTTTCTGTATCTCGGTGGTTCCTTCATAGATCTGGGTGATCTTCGCATCGCGCATGAGGCGCTCGACGTGGAACTCCTTTACGTATCCATACCCTCCGTGTATCTGCACGGCTTCCGTGGTCACTTCCTGTGCGATCTGCGACGCAAAAAGTTTGGCCATGGCCGCGGCCTTCACAAAATTTCTTTTGCTGTCTTTGAGGTAAGCCGCCTTGTGTATCAGCAACCGCGCGCTGTCTATTTTTGTTGCCATTTCTGCGAGCTTGAACTGGATGGCCTGGTGCTGGGAAAGGACTTTTCCAAAAGCTTTTCTTTCTTTTGAATATTTCAGGGCAAGCTCAAACGCTCCCGACGCAATGCCCAGTGCCTGCGCGGCGATCCCGATCCTGCCGCCGTTCAGCGTGGTCATGGCAAAAGTAAAACCAAAACCTTCCTCGCCGATCCGGTTCGCTTTCGGCACCTTGACATCCGAGAACATAAGGGAATGCGTGTCGGAGCCGCGGATACCCATTTTGTCTTCTTTTTTGCCGACGACAAATCCCGGCATTGCTTTCTCGACGATCAGGGCGTTGATGCCCTTGTGTTTTTTTTCAGGGTGTGTCTGGGCGATGACGATGTAGACGCTGGCAGAGTTGCCGTTCGTGATCCAGTTTTTCGTTCCGTTTAAAAGATAGTGGTCGCCTTTGTCTTCTGCCGTCGTGCGCTGACTGGTGGCGTCGGATCCCGCCTCCGGCTCAGACAGGCAGAAGGCTCCGATGATTTTCCCTGACGCCAGGGGTTTTAAATATTTCTCCTTTTGTTCCTCCGTGCCGAAGGTTTCCAGTCCCCAGCAGACGAGTGAATTGTTTACCGACATGCAAACGGAAGCGGATGCGTCGACCTTGGATATTTCCTCCATGGCCAGCACGTAGGAAATGGTGTCCATTCCGCCGCCGTTGTATTTGGGATCGACCATCATGCCCATGAATCCGAGTTCGCCCATCTTGCTGATCTGCTCTGCCGGGAATTTCTGAGCGGTGTCGCGTTCGATCACGCCTGGAAGCAGCTCCGTTTGCGCAAAATCCCGGGCCGCGTTCCGCACTGCTTTTTGTTCTTCGGTGTATTCAAAGTTCATGGTTACCAAAGATGTTTTAAATGGCGCTCAAAACAAAAAAAAGCCTGAGATATCTCTCAGGCCCGGGAGTGTGTTTATGAGCATGCCGTTTACCGGTCGCGGCTTCCCAAAAATATCATGATGTAATAAAACAAAGTAGTCAGTGCGCCCACCGCGGCGACCACGTATGTCATCGCCGCCCATTTCAGCGCGTCTTTTGCCATGTCATGCTCGCGGGGTGTTACAATACCTCGCGATTCAATCCAGGCGAGGGCGCGCTTGCTCGCATCGAATTCCACCGGAAGAGTGATAAACGCGAAGAGCGTAAAGACACCGTAGCAGGCAATGATGACGAGCAGGGCCGTATTGAAAGAAAGTATTCCGCCTGCGAAGAACGCGCCGAACATCATCATCATGAAAAGAACGTTCAGCACTTTGGCACTGATGTTCTGAACGGGAACCATCGCCGAACGCAGTTCCAGCATCGAATATGCTTTCGCATGCTGGACGGCGTGCCCGCACTCGTGCGAGGCTACAGCAGCAGCGGCGGCGTTGCGGCCGTGATATACTTCCTGGCTGAGGTTAACCGTTTTTGTTGCCGGGTTATAGTGATCGGACAACTGTCCTTCCACACTGATGACCTGCACATTGTGAATGCCGTGATCGGCCAGCATGAGCCGGGCGATTTCGCCACCCGTCAGATCTTTTGTAAGATGCGTTTCGGAATATTTCCTGAATTTGCTCTTCAACCGGGAGCTGACAATCATCCCGATTACCATGAAAATTACACCAATGATTAAAGCACCAAAGCCCATAGTATTTTTTGATTAAGTTAATTCGAACGTCTGCCTGTGGTATCAATGTTTGCGCCAATTTCCCTACGCTGCCAAAACGACATAAACAAAACGAGCAAGGAAACATCTGTAACGAAAACAAGGGATTCCGGCAATCTGTTCCAGTCGGGAGAAAGATGGCAAAA
Organism: Chryseosolibacter sp.; assembly: GCA_036383235.1. GTDB lineage: Bacteria > Bacteroidota > Bacteroidia > Cytophagales > Cyclobacteriaceae > Chryseosolibacter. Next base: position 11,526 of record DASVOT010000635.1, on the reverse strand, counting down.
TTTTGCGGATTGCGATTCTTGTCTGTTACTTTTTGTTCCGGACAATAAACGACGTGACGACCAGCGATATGGCGCCGCCGGCGATGAGGATGGCGGTTTGCCAGCCATGGAAGATGAACGTGAAGGCCACGGCATCCGGCATAGGTACATGATAAAGGAAGACCAATCCCTGCGGAACCAGGACATGGTAAGAACCCGCTCCGCCCGGCAGGGGCGCTGCCATCGCGATCGACCCGATGGCAAACAGGCTCAGTACCGCCTTTACCCCAAGGAACCTGGTTTCCGGGAAGGCCTGGATCACCGTGTAGCTCATGGAGAAATACAGGATCCAGATCACTGCCGAATACAAAATAAACAGGCCTTTTTTCTTTACCCTGGCGATGGACATAAAACCCTCCCTGAACCCCGACCATGTTCTTACAAAGAACGCGTTGAGCGTTTTATTTTTTCTTACCAGGAGGATCAGGACGCCCGCCAGAACCACTAGCAGGGCGCTGCCATACAAGAGCAGTCTCATGGTGGTGAAAGATCCCTCCCCCCCGATGGGCAATGTGTCCAGGAATGCGAAGAGCTTCTCCCATTCCAATAAGAACGCGAGGGCGATGAGGGATAAAAGGCAGACAAGGTCCACCATTCTTTCGACAACCACCGTCCCGAACGTGATCTCAACAGGTGTCTTGTCGAGCTTGTACAGGTTATAACACCGAGACAGTTCTCCCCCGCGCGGGATCACCATGTTGACAAGGTAGCCGACCATCAGGGAAAGGAAACTGTATCCGAGCTTGCCTTTATAGCCAGGCGGCTCGAGCAGCATCCTCCATCGCTCGGCGCGAAGCAAGTGGGCGAGCATACCCAGCACGGCCATCAGCCACCGCCAGCCCTTGTCCGCACCCTTCCAGGTTTGAAGCAAAAACTCACCCTTGTTTTCGCCTGTAAGGCCTTTCAGCGAAAACCAGATGAGTACCCCCGTGACGACGAAAATGATGGTGACCTGGGTAAATGTCTTGAGTCTGCCTGACACGGAACGGGGATAAGGTTAGAGCTTTTCGGGTAATTTATTTTCGGGGGTGGGAAAAACGACGGTCGGCCTGAAAGTTTTTGCTTTTTCCATTTTCATGGACGCGTACGATATGATGATCACTACGTCGCCGACCTGTGCTTTGCGTGCGGCCGGGCCGTTAAGACACACGGTTCCGGATCCGCGTTCGCCTTTGATCACATACGTCTCGAGACGTTCTCCGTTATTGATATTGACGATCTGCACTTTTTCTCCTTCGATTATATTGGCCGCATCCATCAGGTCCTCGTCAAGCGAGATGCTGCCCACGTAATGCAACTCCGCCTGCGTGATCTTTGCGCGGTGGATCTTTGACTTCAGAACTTCTATCCTCACTTCTTGCTACTGATTTTGAATGATAAATTTTGATACCCGGGCGCTAACAGCCGGCAGCGGCTACGATTATACGAACATATTGTCGATCAGCCTGATTTCCCCAACGTAGCCGGCGATGCACACGATGGGATGTTCTGACTGTCCAACGTTGTGAAGCGCATTTAAGTTTTGGCTGTCGACCAGCTCCAGGTATTCGAGTTTCACATCGGGATATGCTTCCACGGCAGCGGTGATCCTCTCTCTTATCTCGCTGAGGTTTTTCCCTTCTTTTAAAGCTTGTCTTGCCTGGAGCAAACCCTGATAGAAAACGCTTGCCCGCTGCCTTTGCCTGGCAGTCAGTCGAAGGTTCCTGGAAGAAAGTGCTAATCCGTCTGGCTCTCGTAAGGTAGGGATGCTGTGCAGGCGTACCTGAAAATTCAGCTCCTCGGTCAATTTCCGGATGATGGCAAACTGCTGCCAGTCCTTTTGGCCGAAATACGCGTTGTCGGGTCCGACGATATTAAAGAGCTTTGAAACAACCAGAGCAACGCCGCTGAAGTGCCCGGGCCTGAATTTGCCTTCCATGGATTTATCCAGAGGGCCGAAATCCATGCTCAATGTGGATTTTTCGGGATACATCTCGCGGTCATCGGGGTTGAAGAGCGCGTCGCATCCCGCCGCTTCCAGCAATTCGGTATCTTTTTCGAGGCTCCGTGGATATTTTAACAGATCATTCTGGTTATTAAACTGGATGGGATTAACGAAAATGCTGCTTACGGTAACTTCGTTTTCATGCCTGGAGGCCTTTATCAGGGCGAGATGGCCGTCGTGCAGCGCGCCCATCGTAGGCACCAGCCCAACCGACTTTCCCGCGTTTTTCAATCCCTTTAAAAAGGCCTTTAAAGGGGCAATTTGCTTGAAAATCTGCATTCCGGGCCGTTTTAAAAAGGTCGCAAAGATATAGGGAAAACTGAAAATATGTTGAAAACGGGGGTATTTTTTCGTACTTTTGTCGCTCTAATTTCTGTCTGTACTCAAAATATAACAATATGTCGAAAATCCGAATTCTTTATGTAGCCAGTGAGATCAATCCTTTCCTTCAAACCTCTGAGGTTGCAGATTTTGTGCGCAAGCTCCCGCAAGCGATGCAGGAGAGAGGAATGGAGATCAGGATACTGGTACCGCGGTTTGGGATAATTAATGAACGGAAAAACCGGTTACATGAAGTTGTCAGGCTTTCGGGAATTAACATTGCAGTGGGTGACGAGGAAAAACCTTTGATCATCAAAGTGGCCTCGATTCCGAATGCCAAACTTCAGGTGTACTTCATCGATAACGAAGATTATTTCCATCGCAAATCCGTTTTTCACGACAAGGAGAATAACTTTTACGAGGACAACGACGAGCGGGCGATCTTCTTCTGCAAGGGAGTGATCGAAACGGTGCGAAAGCTGGGATGGGCCCCCGATGTCGTTCACTGCAACGACTGGATCACAAGCTTCATTCCGTTATATCTGAAGACCACCTACAAGAACGATCCGTTGTTCAAGAACACCAAAACGGTCTTCACCATCTACAACAATGCATTCAGCCATAAGTTTAAATCTACTTTGCTCGACAAGGTAAAGATGATGGACATTGAGGACAACATGCTTGGAAACCTCAAGACAGCCGATTTCGAAGGCTTTATCAAGCTGGGTGTTGAATTTTCAGATGCGGTGATCGTGGCCGGGGACAATAAAAAGCTCGAAGGCCTGTTTAAGAAGATCAAAGAGAAGAAGATTGAGACCATCGAAACCGAAAACTACACCGAATCTTACTACAATCTCTATAATGAACTTGTGGGTTAGGACTTTAGGGCAACTGGCGGTGCTGACAGTTGCCCTATTTTTTTTTTCGTGTGAAGACGAAACCAGCATTCTCGGATTCAAAAATCCCAACAAGAAATTTCAGGTCAATTTTGTAGACATACCGCTTCCCAGCGACGTGTTTCTCGTTGACTCTATGCGTACGTCGAACTTTTATGGTGCGCAGGGGGAGACTACACGCTTCCTGACCGGCACGTATGCCGACGAGCAATTCGGGAATGTGAGCGCCAGCGCCGTCACCCAGTTCTTTACAACCAGCGCTACGGCGCCCAAACCGACGGCGGTCTTCGATTCGGTCACCCTTCAGCTCCGGTTTGATTTCTACCACTACGGGAACCAGTCTGCCACGCCGCAGACGATCAGCATCCACGAAGTCCAGCAAGAGCTTAGAAACGACAGCGCCGGATATTATTTTAACAGAAGAAACACCGCATACGACCCTAATGCGCTTGGCACGAAAACTTTCGCAATTGTGCCTGTCGATTTCGACAAGTTTGTGGATGAGAAGATAGACACGGCGATCTCCATTACCATTCCGCTTGATCCTGCTTTCGGCCAAAGGATTTTTGACAGCGCTCTGAGGTACCGGAGTGCCACCACCGCGGCAGATTCGGCGTTTGTGAAATTCACCGAATTCATAAAGGAGTTCAAAGGGATTGCGATCGTACCGGAAAGCGGCGACAAGATCGTTGGCTTCAATCCGGCTGCCGCCGCCTCGATGATTACGCTGCATTATCACGACGTGGATGCAGACAGTCTTAAACTGAATCTTGCGTTTGAAAGGACACTCGGCTACAGCGTTATCACCGCTGATCGTTCTTCGACCGAGCTCGCCGCGATCACGGAGTATTCGCAACCATTTCAACCTTCAGGCAACAAGCGGTACGTACAGGCCGGAACGGGCATTTTAACCCGCCTGGATTTCCAGGGCTTCTACGATTTCGTGGATGCGGATACAAATTCTGCCGTCGTGGTGAATTCGGCTGAGCTTCTCCTTGGTCCGGCCGAATCCGGTTCGCTGCCGCCGATCAAAAGCCTCGCGTTACTCGCCCTCAGGGATCAGGGCCATTTGAAAAAGGTTTCCAGCAAGGCGGATACAACTACGCTGACAAGCTACAACGGCAAGATGGGAGTTACGGGCGGATTTTTCAGTCCGCTTGATGCCGACGGAAATGTTTTCACCATTCAGAAGAATGGCGACAACGATTATTACAACGGCTTCCTGACGCTTTTCGCGCAGGAGTTCTTCAAGGGCCAGGAGAAGGACCGTTTCAGATACTTCGCCCTTTATCCAACCAGCCCCCAGGCAGGAAAGTCAGTCAACCGCTCCGTGTTTCACGAAGAAAACATCAGGCTCCGGCTGTACTATACCCGCCCTGCTCAACCCATTCAATAAAACTCAGCTCATGTGTGGAATTGTCGCTTACTTAGGCCATCGCCAAGCCAGCGAGGTCATCATCAAGGGATTGAAACGCCTTGAGTACCGCGGTTACGACAGCGCCGGAATCGCCCTGTTAAACGGGGGATTGAACATTTACAAAAAGAAGGGAAGAGTGTCCGAGCTGGAAGCCCATTTGAAGCACAAGAACCTCAACAGCCATATCGGAATTGGCCATACCCGTTGGGCGACGCATGGCGAGCCGAATGATGTAAATGCCCATCCTCATTATTCGGCTTCCGGTAAACTGGCCATGATCCACAATGGCATCATCGAGAATTACGGCTCCCTGAAGCAGGAACTCGTGAACAAGGGCCACCACTTCAGAAGCGAAACCGATACCGAAGTTTTTATTCATTTTATCGAGGATATCAAGGAGAAAGAAAACTGCTCTCTGGAAGAGGCGGTCAGGCTTGCCCTGACGAAAGTGGTGGGCGCCTATGCCGTGGTCATTATGTCGGTGGAGGATCCCGACCTTGTGGTTGCTGCCAGGAAGGGTAGCCCGCTCGTTATAGGGGTGGGAAAAGATGAGTTCTTCCTGGCTTCGGATGCCACGCCGATCGTTGAGTACACAAATGAAGTGGTCTACCTGAATGACCAGGAGATAGCCGTCATCAGGGGAAATCAACTCACCGTCAAGAATACTTCAAACCTGCCGCTCACGCCCTACATTCAGACGGTGGATATGGAGCTTGAAGCCATCGAGAAGGGCGGTTTTGATCACTTCATGCTCAAGGAGATTTTCGAGCAACCGAAATCGATCAGCGATTGCCTCCGCGGCAGGCTTGATTCACGGTCTGGCCGATTGGTGCTCGGCGGTTTGCGTGAGTATCTCAACAAGCTCGTGAACGCCGAGCGGGTCATCATTGTCGCCTGCGGTACATCCTGGCACGCCGGGCTGGTGGCGGAATACTTTTTCGAGGAATTCTGCCGGATCCCCGTGGAGGTGGAATACGCCTCCGAATTCCGGTATCGCAATCCCGTCATCCGTGAAGGAGACGTGGTGATCGCCATCTCGCAGTCTGGAGAAACGGCGGACACCCTTGCGGCCATTGAGCTGGCAAAATCAAGAGGGGCGATAATTTTTGGTGTGTGCAACGTGGTAGGATCTTCCATCCCGCGCGCCACACACGCCGGCGCATATACACACGCCGGCCCGGAAATCGGCGTGGCAAGCACCAAGGCCTTCACCGCGCAGCTGACCGTGCTCAATATGATCGCGCTCATCGTAGCGCAGAAGAAAGGCACCATCACCGAAGGGAAGCTGCATGAGCTGCTTGTTGAAATGGAAAACATTCCAGACAAGGTAGCCAGGGCGTTGCAGCTGAACGATCAGATCGAAGAAATTGCCCGGACCTTCAAGGACGCCCGTAACTTTCTCTACCTCGGCCGCGGATACAATTTTCCCGTGGCGCTTGAAGGCGCACTCAAGCTGAAAGAAATTTCCTACATCCACGCCGAGGGTTATCCGGCCGCGGAGATGAAGCACGGTCCCATCGCCCTGATCGATCGCGAGATGCCCGTCGTTTTCATTGCCACCAAGGACAGCTCTTATGAAAAGATCGTGTCGAATATCCAGGAAGTCAAGGCGCGGAAGGGGCGCGTCATTTCTGTTGTGACGGAAGGGGACGAGCTGATCCCCAAAATGTCCGAGTTTGTCATCGAGGTTCCGGCGGTGCATGAAGCCCTTATGCCGATGGTTTCAGTAATTCCGCTGCAACTGCTTTCCTATCACATTGCCGTTATGAGGGGATGCAATGTGGATCAGCCGAGGAATCTTGCCAAGTCCGTTACGGTGGAGTAACGGCCGTCCGGCGGTTAGCCCTTCGCTCCGGTTGCCCGTTCACCCATACCCAGGTACTCTCGCTTCATGAGCGCGGAAATTTTATACCGCTCGTCATGGGTATCCTCATAAATCGCCTGCAGCAGCTCAAACACATTTTTTAAGCCGATCTTTTCGCACCATTCAAAAGGGCCGAACGGATAGTTTGTTCCCAGCTTCATCGCCAGGTCGATATCTTCACGTGTGGCCGTTCCCTCCTGAACGGTATAATAGGCTTCGTTGATGATCATGCAGACAACCCGGGGTGTGACGAGGCCCACGCGATCGTCTACCAGCAGGAATTCTGTTTTTAGCTGGCGACAGAGATCGCTGACGGCCTGAGCATCATCTTTTTTCAGAAGGGAAATCTCCAGGACCTGCCGCCTGAACATCGTTGGCAGTCCGTTAAATCCAAAGACGCGGCATTTGAGCGGGTCATGCACCGATCGCGCGAGCGCCGCCAGGCTGATGCGGCAAGTATTCAGTAAGACCGTGAGCGGTTTGAGAGAATATGCCTGAAAGAATTCGGGCTGGCCATCGATGAGGAAATCGATGATCAGGTCATGGCCCTCGAGGCGATTTTCGGCATCGGTGTGCCTGTTGATCTCGGTGTATTCGTGTACGCCTAATTTTTGCCGGCATTCGGCGCAATGAACCGGCTCACCGATCACTAATATTTTCATTCACTTCCGGGATTAAGCATTACAGATATAGGTATTTTTGGCGAAATCGCGAAGTGAAATAAAAATCAAAGACCATGGCCAAAAAAATTGTCTACTCGGCGCAAGCGCCCGAACCGATCGGCCCCTACAGCCAGGGAGTTCAGGCGGGGAACCTGTTGTTTATCAGCGGGCAGATCGCCATCCGCCAATCATCGGGGAAACTGATCACCGGTACCATCGAAGAGGAAACGAACCAGGTAATGCAGAATCTCGCGGAGGTGTTGAAGGCTGCGGGCCTGGGTTTCGGCCACGTGGTGAAGAGCACGATTTTTTTGAAAGACATGAACAATTTTCCAAAAGTAAACGCCATTTATGGCCAGTATTTTCCTGAAGCTCCGCCCGCGCGGGAGACAGTCGAAGTAAGCCGGTTGCCGAAAGATGTCAACGTCGAAATTTCGTGTATAGCCGTCAGCCAGTAAAAAAGGTCGCGTGCGGTAATCCTTAGGCGGGCTTCAGCCGGACGCTTTCAGCCGGCGGTGCGCTCTTCAAGCTGCCCCTGTTTTTCGAAGAGGTCGCGATACATCCCCTCCTGCTCGAGGAGCGATTCATGGGTGCCCACTTCGACGATGCTTCCGTCGACCAGCACGATGATCTTGTTGGCGAGCTTAGCGGAAGAAACGCGGTGCGAGATGATGATCGTAGTCCTTCCCTTCATGATGCGCTTGAGGCTGTTGAGGATGTTGTTTTCCGTTTTCGTGTCGACGGCGGAAAGCGCGTCGTCGAGCATGAGGATCTTTGGTTCGCGTACGACCGCGCGCGCGATCGAGACCCGTTGTTTCTGACCTCCCGACAAGGTGATGCCCCGTTCTCCGATGCGTGTTTGAAAGCCCTGGGGAAACGCGTGAATGTTATCGTATACGTCCGCGTCTTTAGCCGCCTGAAAGATTTTCTCGTCTCCGGGGTCTGACATTCCGAACCCGATATTGTTATAGAGGGTGTCGCTGAAAAGAAAAACATCCTGCGGAACATACCCGATCTGGCTGCGGAGGTTGTTGAGATTATAATGCGCAATCGGAATGTCGTCGATGAGGATCTCCCCCTCCCTCACGTCGTACAGCCGTGAGACGAGATTCGATATGGTGCTCTTCCCCGACCCGGTGGTTCCGATGATGGCGAGCGACTCTCCCGGGTGGACGACAAACGAGACATTCTTCAATGCTTTTATTCCGGTATCGGGATAGGTGAAGGAGACATTCCTGAATTCGATCTTGCCCTGGATCTCGCGAACAAGGTCTTTTTCGGAGACGATGTTCGATGTGGTTTTCAGGAACTCGTTGATGCGTTTTTGAGATGCCTCCGCGCGCTGCACCAGGCTGCTGGTCCATCCGAGGGATGTGACGGGCCAGGTCAGCAGGTTGACGTAAATAATAAACTCGGCGATCACGCCTACGGTCATGTCGCCGTTGATGACGAGCGTGCTGCCTTCATAAACGGTGAGGATCGTGCTTAAGCCGATCAAGCCCATAATGAGGGGAAAAAACAACGATTGCGCTACTGTGAGCTTCATGGATTGTTTTTTGTACGCCTCGCTTTCGGCAGAGAATTTACCGATGGACTCGTGTTCCCTGTTAAAGGATTTCAGGACGCGGATGCCGCTGAAGGCCTCCTGCACGAACGTGGACAGGCGCGACTGGCTTTTCTGGATTTCTTCAGACCGTCGTTCAATGGTGTTGTTGACCAGGAAGATGCTAAGTGAAAGCAGGGGCAGCGGCGCCAACGCATACCAGGTAAGCATCGGGCTTTTCCAGAACATGAGCGGGATGAGCATCAGAAAAAGGGTGATCAGCGTCAGTCCGTACATGATGGCGGGGCCCAGGTACATGCGCACGCGGCTGACGTCTTCCGAGATGCGGTTCATGAGGTCGCCGGTGTTGTTTCGTCTGTAAAAGCTGAGCGGCAGCGTCTGGTAATGCGCGAAGATCTCGTTTTTGAGATCGTACTCGATGTGGCGCGACATGACGATGAGCGTTTGCCTGACGAAGTAGAGAAATACTCCGCGAAGGAGCGCCATCACCAGGATCAGCCCGGCGTACACCAGTATACCGAATGCGAAGACGTGAAAGAAGTTTTGCTGGAGGTCGAGGTTGTTAAAGGCGCGGTAGACCTGGATATCATCAACGACGAGGTCGATGGAATGCCGGACGAGCTGCGCGGGAATGATTTGAAACGCGTTGGAGATAATGACGAAGAGGGTACCGAAGATCAAATGCCATTTGTATTTGAGAAGATACTTGTTGAGATACCTGAGTTCTTTCATTCTTTTTGAGAAAATTCTGCCACAAAATCCCGTTGCCGACGCCTGCAAATCAAGCTATAAAAAATGGTTTAAGCAGTGGCGGTATGCATAAAATTTGGTCATCAATTCCTAAAACGAAATATGCTTGCAATAGTTTATGCAAACGTTTGAAATGGCCTAATTTTGTTACAAACATGATGATAACGAAGACCCCGAAAACGATCTTTTAAAACAAAAAAATAATTTACATGAGCGTCAAGACACTGGAGTCGGTGAAGGAACAGGGCCTCTTCGGCACCCTGGCTTCATACGGACACGAGCAGGTAGTTTTTTGCCAGGATGATGTTACCGGGCTGAGAGCGATCATTGCCATTCACAACACCGTATTGGGACCCGCTTTGGGCGGAACCCGCATGTGGAAGTATGGCTCTGAGGAAGAAGCCATAACCGATGTGCTGCGGCTGTCGCGGGGAATGACTTTCAAGGCCGCAATCAGCGGGTTGAATCTTGGCGGTGGAAAGGCCGTTATCATCGGCGATCCTGCCAAACTGAAAACAGAAGCGTTCTTGAGGCGCTTCGGAAAATTTGTGAACAGCCTGAACGGAAAATATATAACCGCCGAGGATGTGAACATGAAGACCGGCGACATGGAGTATATCCATATGGAGACTCCGCACGTGACGGGCCTTCCTGAAAGCATGGGCGGCGGCGGTGATCCCTCGCCTGTCACGGCGTTTGGTGTCTACATGGGAATGAAGGCGGCGGCTAAAAAGGTTTTTGGATCCGATCGCCTCGAGGGCAAGTCGGTCGCTGTACAGGGCGTAGGCCAGGTAGGCATGCACCTGGTGGAATATCTCTCAAAGGAAAAGGCGAAGGTCTTTGTCACAGACCTTAGCGCCGGAAAAGTGGATGCGGTGTGCCGCCAATGGGGAGCCACGGCGGTTGGTCAGGAGGAGATTTACGACGTGGATGCGGACATCTATGCCCCCTGCGGGCTGGGCGCTACCGTGAACGACGACACCGTCAGCAGGTTGAAGTGCAGCATCATCGCGGGGGCCGCCAACAATCAGCTGAAAGACGAGGTCAAGCACGGCTACATGCTACAGGACAGGAGCATCACTTACGCCCCTGACTTTGTCATCAACGCGGGCGGCCTGATGAATGTCTATCATGAATATCTGGGCCACTATAACCGGAAACGGGTTATGGAGCAGGCGGAGAAGATCTATGACAACTGCCTGAGTATCCTCACCTATGCGGAAGACGAACAGGTCTCAAGCCAGGAGGCTGCCATCCGGCTTTCCGAGAAGCGGATAGCAGAAGTGGGAAGGTTAAAGATGAGCCGTTAAGGAAGGGTCTCTTATCCCGATAAAAAAGCGGTTTGCCGCCAATTTCAAAAAGAAACGTTTTTTATGAGCATCCTGCTAGCGAAATAAATGGCAGGATGTTTATTTTTGTGTCCCTTGTCAAATTAACGTTCTTTAACATGCTGAACAGAAGGAGCCTTCGGATTAAAGTGATGCAGAGTCTTTTTGCTTTGCAGCAATGCAAAGAAGCTACCTATGAGCTTTGTCTGGAAAGGATCGGCGATACCTTTGCGCCGGACCTTAACTCAATGCAAGTTCAGGATAAGGCGCTGCTGCAGGAGCAGAAGAAAGAAAGCCTCAAGCTTTTCGAGACGGCTTTCCGGGAGAAAAAATCCTCTGTTGAACATGACGACGCCCGCATTGTCAAAGCGGTTGAGAATACACTTGCGTTTTACAAGGAGCAGGTAAAGAAAGACACGGAATTTTTTCGCAAGAATCTCACGATTCAAGTCGAGAAGATCTACGATCATTATGTCGCCACCTTGTGCCTGGCCACCGCGTTTGCGGAACTCGCGGAAGCGGATAAGAAAGTCAGCCATAAGAATTTTGTCAGCAATGCCTGGATCCGGGCGCTGAAAAACAGCGAGGCTTTGAAGAAAGACGCCATGCGCCTCGGGCGACACTGGCACGACCATCCCGAACAGGTGCGGCATTGGTTCCGCGATGTCGTACGCCAGGATAACGAGTACCTGAATTACCTG
>DASVOT010000634.1:0-6158 GCA_036383235.1 Chryseosolibacter sp. | reverse complement strand
GTCCTGCGCCGGAAGGGAAGAGTATGTTGTGACCCGCAAGGACCTGGTGCGGGCCGTGTACGCGTCAGGGGAAGTGCTGCCCGTGCATTTTTACGAGGTTACCAGCAAGATTCCAGGTATCGTAGACTCCATTTACGTTTCAGTCGGACAAAAAGTGAACGCCGGGGATGCGTTGCTCGAGATACAAACGCAGGTTAATCAACTAAACCTGATAACCGCCAAAGCGCTCTTCGAGCAAGCTAAACAAAATGCGTCAGAACATTCGGACCGGTTGACGACGCTCGAACAAAAGATAGAGGCTGCCTATGCCATCTATCAACAGGATTCCCTCGACTACGAACGTCAACACCGCTTGAAAAAACAGAACATCGGCACCGAGCAGGCATTCGAGCTGGCTCGCCTGCGGTATCAAACCTCCAGAAGCAATTACATCATCGCCAAACGCACCCTACAGGAAACCCGTGACCAACTTCAGATCGAATTGAAAAGCGCAAGAAATAATTATCTCGCCCAGCAAAGCATGCTGGGAGATTATAAGGTCGTCGCTTCAATATCCGGCAAAATCTATGATATCAAACCGAAAACAGGTGAGTTTGTCAGCAGTAGCCGCCCCGTGATCGACCTGGGCGCCGCAGAATCCTTTGAAGTGGAAATGCTGGTGGATGAAACCGATATTATCCTGATCACGAAAGGTCAACCGGTCGTATATCAACTGGACGCTGTGGATGACACCGTTTTTCACGGAACGGTCAAAGAAATCTACCCACGGATCAATCCGGTGGACAAGACCGCAAGGGTCGTCGCCAATATCGATCCGATGGATTATGCTCTTTATCCGGGAATGTCACTGGAAGCCAATATTATCATTGAGGAGAAAAAGAACATCCTGGTTGTTCCGGTCGAATACCTCGCACTGGATGGAACAGTCCTCGTGAAAAAAGGATCGAAAAAAGAAACCGTAAAAGTGAAGACCGGCATCCGCGACTTGAAATATACCGAAATCCTTTCAGGCCTCGAAGAGAACAATCACATCGTAAAACCATAGCCATGCGCGATTCGCCTCTATTCAAGATCGTGTGGGCGCACCTTACCGGACGCAAGAGACAAACCCTTGTGTCGGTACTGGGGGTGATGTTCGGGATAACCGTTTTTATCTTTCAGGCGGGAATGATCACCGGCTTGCAGAATTACTTTATCGAAAAGACCATCAACTCAACACCGCATATTCAAATCTCTAACGAAACGAATGCTTCAGAAATACCCATCGCTGCCAAAGCATATAAAGCAAAGGACAAAATCTGGTTTTCCATCCGGAATCAAAAAGACCGGGAAGACCTCGGCAAAATCAAGAACGGAATACAAATAGCCAGCGAGTTGGAAAAGCACCCCGCTGTCTACGGTGTGTCCCCATCCCTGACCACCCAGGCGATCTTCAAGCTTGGCGTGGTGGACGTCTCGGCCATTATTTACGGTGTGAACATCCGGAGTGAAAACCGCCTCTTCAACCTGGAGAAAGATATCGTGCAAGGATCGGTCATCCGCCTGGAAACCGTTAACAACGGACTCATCCTCGGATCAGGACTGGCCGGGAAACTTGGCGCAGCGCTCAATGACAACCTGACGATCGTGTCGCCCAAAGGCGTGACCCTGACGATGAAGGTGGTCGGTATTATTTCCACAGGATTGAGAGACCTGGACAACCAACGTGCTTATGCAAGTCTCCGCAACGCGCAGAAACTGATGAAAGTGCAAAGCAGCTACATCACGGACATCAGCATCAAGCTGTACGATATCGATAAAGCCCCAGCCCTCGCCGACGAATTCGAAAACCGGTTCGGCTACCGGGCGGAAGACTGGAAAGAAAGAAATGCATCCATCTTCAGCGTTTTCAAAATACAAAACATCGTTACCTACATGGTGATCCTTTCCATCATGCTGGTCTCCGGCTTCGGGATCTTCAATATCCTCACCATGATGATCTATGAAAAGATGACCGACATCGCCATCCTGAAAGCCATTGGCTACACCGATAAGGACATCCGCCTCATCTTCCTCTCGGAAGCATTGCTCATTGGATTTGCCGGGGGCATATTGGGCTTGATGCTCGGATTTGTGATCTCATTTATCGCCGCCAACATCCCCTTCAAGATCGAGGGATTCGTCACCTCCGAGCGACTCAACGTGAATTTTGACCCGTTGTTTTACGCGATTGCATTTTTCTTCGGGTTGTTGACCACCGCCATCGCGGGATTGCTCCCGGCGAGAAAAGCAGCCAGGGTCGACCCCCTTCGCATAATCAGAAGTCAATAATGTCCGACAAAACAATATTGGAAGCACGGCACCTGGACAAGTACTTTTACGAACCGGTGAAATTCCACGTACTGAAAGACATCAATATCACGGTGGAAGAAGGGGAATTTGTTTCAATTGTGGGCAGCTCGGGCAGCGGAAAGTCAACGCTCCTGTACACGCTGTCTTCTCTCGACACCGACTACGATGGTAAAGTTATTATTGACAGAATTGCCCTGGATTCCCTCGACAGCAATCAATTGGCACGTCTGCGAAACAGAGCCATCGGCTTTATCTTTCAGTCACATTACCTGCTAAAGGACTTTACGGCGATCGGGAACGTCATGCTGCCGGGTCTTAAGCTCGGAACGCTGTCGAAAGAAGATCTGCGGAAGGCTGCGCTTGACAAAATGGACCTGCTCGGTATCAGGGACCAGGCGGATAAAGCGATCAATACTCTTTCAGGCGGACAGCAACAACGTGTAGCCATCGCCCGCGCGTTGATCAACAATCCGAAAATTATTTTCTGTGACGAGCCTACCGGGAATCTCGATTCAAAAAATGCACGCATCGTTTTCGACCTGCTAAAGGAGCTGGCCCATGGGCTCAAGCAAACCATCGTTATGGTGACGCACGACGAATCGTACAAAACCGACCGGCAGATCCGGCTGCACGACGGAGCGGTGATAAGCTGAGCCTGCTTGAAACGTCCATGCAGCTACATAGCAAATGGAAAGCAGCGTGATCTCTTTGGGAACAGGTGAGGTACCCCAGACTTCGCGAAATCGTCGTCAATGCCGATCAAAATTTAACCCTTCTAAAAAACACGCGCTTCGTGAATTCGGCGGCCAGTCCATAGATACAGGCGATCGCGAAAATACCCGCAATTACACGCCAGGGCAAGGGAGTGAATCCCAAAAAACGGGACGGCTGCAGGAACGGCAAAACCACCGTCATCACGATCACAGTCAGTGAAGCAAGCATCAGGTAATCCCCCGGTCGGCTCTTCGCAAACGGCCTCTGTGTGCGGACGATCAGCAGAATGAATACTTCGGTGAAAGCAGATTCCAAAAACCAACCCGTTTGAAACAGGCTCGGGGACGCCTGAAAAAACCAAACCAGGATACCGAACGTCAGAAAGTCAAAGAGTGAACTCTCAATTCCAAACACAATCATGAATTTGCGGATCAGCTTGCTGTCCCACGTTCGCGGCCTGGAAAGCTGCTCACTGTCTACCCGGTCTGAAGCAATCGCCATGGCAGGCAGGTCCGTAAGCAAATTCAAGAGCAAAATCTGCTTCGGCAGCAACGGAAGAAACGGAAGGAACAGGGAGGCGCCAGCCACACTGAACATGTTGCCGAAGTTCGCGCTCAGGGTAATGAAAATATATTTGAGCGTATTAATGAATGTCTTTCTCCCTTCAAGGATCCCTTCGCGCAGTACGCGGAGATCTCGTTCGAGCAAAACGATACCCGCCGTTTCGCGCGCCACATCCACAGCGGTGTCCACCGATATTCCGACATCAGCCGATTTCAACGCAGAGGCGTCGTTGATGCCATCCCCGATATATCCCACCACGTTGCCCGCCTTTTGCATCGCCCTCACAATGCGTTCTTTTTGAAAGGGTTCCGCCTCTGCAAAGACGTCCGTCTCGTTAACTCGTATAGCAAGCGCTTCATCGCTTATTTTTCTCAGATCCGGTCCGGTTATGAGGTTGTGAGATTTCAGCCCGATTTTTCCTGCAACGTAAGCAGCTACCAGCGCATTGTCGCCTGTGATCAGCTTGAGCGAGATCCCGGATTCACGCAACTCCCGGATGGTTTCATCCACACCTGGCTTGATCGGATCAGCAAGCACAACCATACCCAGAAAAATCATGTTGCGCTCGTCACTTTTATCGATAACGGGATCGCCGGTTATATCTTTATAACAAACGCCGATTGTTCTGAAGCCCTGGGCGCTGTATTGTTGATGGGTGGCGCCTATCTGGTTTCGCGCTTCGTCGATGGCGGCGATACGGCCATCCGAAAAGGCCGCAAACTCACAGACCTCCAGGATATTCTTCAAAGCACCTTTGGTGATCAGTACGTGCTGATCTTCGTAAGCTACCGCGATGCTGAGTCTCTTGCGGATAAAATCGTAAGGAACTTCGTCCACTTTCGTATAGCCATCGGCGCGAACGCCCGGAACGTTCCGGATAGCTTCATCCAGCGGGTTGGTGAACCCGGTTTCAAACCTGGCATTCAGATAGCCGAAAGTCTTTACCTTGTCCCAGTGATTGCCGTTCATGTCAACCGTATACTGCACGGTCACTACGCCTTCAGTAAGCGTGCCTGTTTTGTCCGAGCAGAAAACATTGATCGCGCCAAGATTTTGAATGGAAGCGAGCGTCTTGACGATCACCTTTTTCTTCGCCATTCTTCTTGCTCCTGCCGACAGCATGATCGTGACGATGGCGGGCAGCAGCTCGGGTGCCATACCTACCGCCAGCGCCAACGCGAACAACACAGATTCAGAGACCGGTTTGCCGAAGTAAATGTTCAATGTGAGGATGAGCAGCGAAAGCAGCATCGTTGCACGCATGACCATGTATCCGAACTTTCTCACTCCTTTCCCGAAAGCATTCTCATCTGTGCGCTTCTCAAGCGCCGCTGAGATTTTCCCGAATTCGGTTTTCTTTCCGGTGTGAATGATAAGAACCCTTGCTGTCCCGTTAACAACGCTTGTTCCCTGGAAGACGCTGTTTCTCCTCTTGTTCAGAGGGGTGTCACCGGGCAAGATTCCGGCGTCTTTCGCTGCCGGAAAGGATTCACCTGTAAGCACGGCTTCGTTGACGTGCAGATCCCTGGCTTCAACCAGCAGCCCATCGCCCGGAATGATATCGCCGGCATTCAGCATCACAATGTCTCCCGGTACTACTTCCAGGGCAGGGATCTCCCTTTCTGCTTCGTCACGCACAACTGTTGAATACACCTGCACCAGCGCCCTCAATTTTTGCAGCGCCCGCCCGGCGTTGCGCTCCTGCCAGAAGCTGAGCAGGCTGCTAACCAGTATGATCGAAAGTATAATAATTGAATTCGTGTACTCACCCAGGACGGATGCCAGCACTACTGCCACGATCAGAATGAGCATGAACGGGTTCCGGAACTGCCCTGCAAAAAGCAGCAAGTCACCCATCCAGAGGCTGTGCACTTTTATTTCACGGCCATTTTCTTTCCGGCGCGCAATTGCCTCCGCTTCGCTCAGCCCGCTCGCGCTTGAGCCAAGAGCATGGAAAAGCTTATCGTGCGGGAGAGACCAGTAAAGAGGGCGATCGGTCATGATGGAAGATTTATAAAAAACCACAGACAGATGGTGACCGGGATCGGCGGGTGAGATGATTATTGTCAGGTCATGTTGCATAAACGGTTGAACTATCTTTTGCTGGTTCGCAAAAGAATGATCAGGTAAGGAACACGATACCCACAATGAGTTCCCTAAAAGCCTGAAGTCCAATGAACATACTGCTGACGCTTGCCGGCGAAAGGTGATTCACAAAAGTGATTTACTCAGAACGTAAACTATTCACCGGCTTCATCAAGGCAGCTTTCACAGCCTGATAACTTACGGTCAATAAGGTAATCACCAATGCTGCGAGACTGGTCGCTACAAATATCCACCACGATATTTCGGTTCGGTATTCATACTGTTTCAACCATCCAGCCAAGAAATAATACGCGATAGGAATAGCGATGACACAGGAGATGACCACCAGCACGACAAAATCCGCTGACAACATCTTCCACAGACTGAAGACAGAAGCACCTACCACTTTGCGAATCCCGATCTCTTTCGTGCGTTGCTCTGCCACAAAGGATGCAAGTCCGAAT
>DASVOT010000633.1:0-5230 GCA_036383235.1 Chryseosolibacter sp. | reverse complement strand
AGCACTCGGGAAAAGTGAAACAAATCTCAATAAAGAGCAATATCGTTTATACTATCCTCGAGGAGAAGCCGAATATACTCTGGTTCGGAACGCGCGGCGGCGGCATCTACCGGTACAACGCCCTGACTAAACAAATCGAAGAGCACATCCAGGCAAACGGCGATGAAAGGAACCGACTTTGTAATGACGATATACTGAGCATGCATATGGACGGGCAGGAACAACTGTGGATCGGAACCAGTGGCGGCCTTAACCGATTGTATCTTCAAACGAAACCATACCGCATCGATCACTTTACCCAGCACGAAGGTTTACCCAACAACACCATCCACGCCATCCAGGAAGATTATAGGAACAATATCTGGATGTCGACCAACCAGGGACTTGTTATGTACGACCGGTCGCGCAATGCGTTCAAACATTTTGACACGAACGATGGATTGCAGAATAACGAGTTTACCGATGGAAGCTCGTTCAGCTCGCGAACCTCGGAGAAACTGTTTTTTGGCGGTATCGAGGGTCTCGACATCGTGTATCCCTCCAAGCTGGATACGACGAACTATTTCCCCCGCCTTTCGGTAACCGACTTTCAGATCCGGAATGTACCCGTACGCCCCGGTGATGAGACGCACATACTTTCCAGGCATATCGACCTGTCAGACAGCGTGCGGCTGTCCTACTATCAGAACTTTATCAGCTTTTTCTTCACGACCCTTGACTACTGGAACAAACAAAAAAGCGAGTACGCATATTTTTTGAAAAACTTCGACAAAGACTGGAACTACATCGGCCAGCAGCAAACGATAACCTTCACAAACATACCGCCCGGACAGTACACCCTGAACATCAAATATTCCAATGGCAATGGCATATGGAGTTCAGCAGTACGAACGGTTCACATTACGGTGGCGCCCCCGTTCTGGAAAACCTCCTGGGCATACGCACTTTACATCTTCCTGGCAGTCGGTGTACAGCTTTCTATCGTCTTGTATATCCGCCAAAGAATGCGAACGAAGAAAGCTATGGCCATTGATAAATTCAAGGCGCTGCAATTAAAAGAGTTGAATGACTACAAACTTCAGTTTTTCACAAATATTGCACATGAGTTCCGAACACCGCTCACATTGATCCTGGGCCCGGTTACGTCCCTGCTGAAGAAAAGTGATGGTAACGGCGACGCCAGGCAATTGAAAACCATTTACAGCAACTCGCTGAGGCTTCAAAAATTGATTGAAGAGCTCATACAGTTCCGGAAAATTGAAACCGGAAAGGATACCCTTGAAATTTCGTGCCAGGACCTCATACCATTTGCCCAGGAGATTACCGAGTCGTTCCAGCAATACGCTTTTGATCGTGAGTTGCATCTTGAATTCTACCCGCAGCAGGAAACGTTACCCGCTTACTTCGATAAGAAGAAGGTCGAAAAGATACTGATCAACCTCGTTTCCAATGCGATCAAATACAGTTTGAAAGGTGGCATTGTGAGCGTGTCATTAAGGAGCGCAAATGGCAAAGCCATATTTGATATCAAGGACGAGGGCATTGGTATCGCGGCGGAAAACCAGGAGAAAATATTTGAAAGTTTCTATCAGCATCCCGGTCCGCAAACCGATACCGACGGCTTTGCGAAGAGCACAGGTATCGGCCTTTCCCTTACCAGGAGTCTCGTTGTACTGCACCGGGGCGAGATCAGGCTTTCCAGCAAACAGAACAGGGGAACCACGTTCACGGTGATCCTTCCCATTGCAGAAGAATTCTATCCGAATCACCCCGAGGTGCATCCCGGCGTGCTGCCCTCAACAAATCTGACGGAGAAAGTATCCCTCGAGTTTGAAACCGATCACTACCGGTCAGACCAGAATGGTACGATCGCAAACAGCATTTCTGACAAGCGCATTTATTCGCTTCTCGTGGTCGATGACAATTCCAGTATAACATCCTTGCTGGAAAACTTACTTTGTGACAAATACGTGATTCACAAAGCGCATAGTGGCAAGAAGGCGCTTGCCATCCTGGAAGAAGAACGCGTCGACCTGATCATCAGCGACGTCCTTATGCCGGATATGGATGGATTGACCCTGTGCAAAAAGATAAAGGAGAACATTCAAACCAGTCACGTGCCAGTGATCCTGCTTACCGCCAAAGCGGAAATCGAAAACCGCATCGAAGGCCTGCAAGTGGGAGCCGATTCCTATATTCCCAAGCCATTTCACCAGGAACACCTGTTCATCAGGATCGAGAAGTTGATAGAGCGAATGGAATTGGTCCGGAAGAAATTCCAGAATATTGCTGAGACGGAATTGCATCAACTGTCGCCGGGTATCAGCGACCGTGACGATCACTTCTTTTCCAAGATCACGCAATGCATTCAGGATCATCTAAGCGAGCCCGAGTTCAACGCCGACACCATTGCCGACGACGTAGGCATGAGTAAGGCGTCGCTATACAAAAAGGTGAAGACCATCACGGGACTGACGCCGCACGGACTGATAAAACAGTACAGGTTGAAAAAAGCTGCAGACTTGCTTAAAAACTCCGGCTTGACCGTTTCGGAAGTGATCTATGAAACCGGATTCAACAGCCGGTCCTATTTTTATAAGTCCTTTAACGAGATATTTCATTGTCACCCGAAAGATTTTGGAGCGCAGAGCGAGGTTGGAAGGACTGAATAGCGTTTCTGCTTAGCAGGCTGCAGGCGCAATGAATCCTTCCCATAAGCCTATCCAACACCTCGCTTTTCAAGGGTAAAAATACTATCTTCACTTCTATACCATCATCCCCGGGACATTATGAAATCACTGGTACCAAAAGCAATCGTCTTAAGCTTATGCCTCTCCGCCACGACAGCGCAACCTCCTTATAAATCTTTCCGCGAAGATTTTGACGGCAGCGGCCCCGAGCACTTCAGCTACGCATCGGGTGGCAACAAGGCCGACTTCACACGGGCCTTCGGCGTGAATTCGCCGACGGAGCCCGGCACCCGGATTCTGTTTTTCAAAATAGATCCGAACGATCCGCCCGGCGCGGGCCGTGGGCCGGAGATCATCTCGAACGAGTTTACACATTTTGGCACGTACTCGGCCCGGCTGAAGGTGCCCGACGCGCGAAGGGAGCAACCCAACGTCGGCGCCGTAGTAGGCTTCTTCACCTACCATATGGATGACGCGCTGGGACTGAGCGAAATCGACGTTGAATGGCTGATCGCCGACCCGTCCATTGTGTACGTGGGAACGTGGACCGGCCCGCGCGGCGCCCTGAAGCGAATCGGGCGTACCATCAACCTTGCTAACGGAACGATCTATGGAACGAGTTACCGCGAAGGCCACCACGGCACACCGTACCCGCTCACGGGACTGCAAAATCAGCCCGACGTAATCGAGGCCATCGATGGCTACGATGCCTCTTCGCAGTTCCATACCTATGGGTTCGACTGGCATCCCGATCGCCTGCGTTGGTGGATGTTGCACCCGGTGACGGCCGATACCGTGGTATTGTGGGACTACCGCGGATCGCAACTTGGCATCCCGCAAAATGAGTCAAAGTACCGCCTCAACTTCTGGCACACCAACGAGTGGTCGGTCATCACCAATCCCAATTCCGTGGAGAAGCCGATGAAACCCTATGAGCTCGAGGTGGATTGGATGAGGTATGACGGTACCTCGGAGGGATTGTAGGCTTCCCTGGGAAAGGGACCGTTGCGCCAGGCCCGTTGCTTAAGTATTTTTTTTTAGCCGTTTTTTAAGTATGCAAATATCAAATTTAAATTGAAATTAGCATACATCAACACCAGTCGCTCTCCGACGTGCCGTATGCGGATAAAAGGCCACTGATGTGGCCGCTGGCTAAGTTTCTGAAGAACCGTTCAATATCAAGTTTGGTTACGCCCTGCTGCAAGATTCACTCAAAGAGTGTTACGAGTATAATCACGAGAGATCAGAAGTAAGGCCTGAAAATGATTCGCTCAATGCGGCGCTTTGATCAATCCAAAGCCCTCCTGCATGACAGGGGGGAGCGTTCTCATGTTGACATCCTCACAATCAATTGGATCCCTTTTGTTTGAGATATTCGCCCACCAAAATCGCCGCCGGGAAATACACTTCCTCCTCGACCCTTGCGTGTCTGGCAATCTCTTCTTCCAGCGTTGATATATCCGGGCGGCTATCATATGCGACCGCCAGTCTGAGCTCCTCCAGGTGATTCCGCACCATCTGATGTTCCGCATTCAGGTGCGCGAGCTGCGACCGCAATTTTTCGGTTAACCGGATGATCTCCGCGCCGTGATCAGGAATTAGTTCACTGGCCAGCAAAGGCAGCGTTCGCAGGGGCGGAAGCACATAATCCTCCTCTTCCTGAAAATGGTGCCGCATCAATTGAAGCGTTCTTGCCGCCACCCGGCCTGTACTGTCTTTCGACAGTGTAAGTTTCTCCATCTCTCGCAGAAGGCGTTCATGCTCCTCCTTTATGCAGGCCGGGACCTCCGGCTTCCCGGGAAACTGCGTGAGATAATCAGGTTCCTTTCGACGACATTGCGCCAGTACCAAAACGAGCAGAAGGATGTATAGGATGTGCCGCATTGATAGAATGATTAGGTCATCTGCTCAACAGTTCTATCGATCCCCCAACTCCAGAATGGTATTCTGAATCCGTTTATCCCAGGGCCCAATGAGGACGCGAAAGTTCGCCACCCGTGTTGACCCTGCCAGGAAGAACAACGCAGTGGCCATGACTCGATATAACTGGATCGGGTGTAGTTTCATACCTGTAGCCATTCGATTTGCCTTTCAGCAGCCGTTGAATAAAAATATTAATAAGCAAACACATTTAAAAGAATCCGGCGCCAGCATCGGCCAGTCAATGCAGTGGCGCGATGAAAATATCGTACATAGTAGCGCTTTCATCACAGACTGAATCCTCAGGTTAGGAAACTGCGGCAGTGTCCCCTTACCATTTTTCGGACGCCACTTGAAAAGAAAGGGCAGCGCTAAACCGGGCCACGTCCTCAAGAGCCACTCGCTCATACATACATGAAAAGAACAGCCCTGGAGCCTCCGTTAACACATGTGAAAGGCTACTGATGAATATACGACATTCAACTTGATTGTCTCGGACGAATATTTTTAAGAGCACTTGAAAATTCTTATCTTTAGGGGATTAACCCTCTATTGAAAGTGAAAAAAAGACCGGACCCGGATCTCGCTGACCAGATTTTCAGTATCCGCAACTTTGTAAG
>DASVOT010000632.1:0-6603 GCA_036383235.1 Chryseosolibacter sp. | reverse complement strand
GGTGAATCCTTTTGGAAAAATGAAGGACGTAATGGTCGTCGGCAGCGGTCAATCCGAACTGGAAAACTATCTGGCCGACGAAGCCAAACGCGAAGGCCGTTATATCCGGCCCGACAGTGAGCCGGAAAAAGGATATTACTTCCGGTCGGACCATTTCAACTTTGCAAAGGTCGGAGTGCCCTCGCTCTATATCGAGCCTGGAACCGATTACGAGGGAAAGGGCACGGCGTACGGACAGAAATTAAAAGAAGAGTACACGGAAAAATATTACCATCAGCCCTCGGATGAGTTTGATACCGCCCACCTTGACTTCGTTGGCGGCATCGATGATCTCAAACTCCTGTTTCAGGTGGGAAAGAGACTGGCTTTTGAAAACAGCTGGCCGCAGTGGAGCAAGGGGTCGGAGTTCCGCGCGGCGCGCGAGCGGTATATGAAGTAGCACCCTCCGGTGATGCACTTCAGCAATCTCTCCGACGGCGGTACCACACAGCCGTAGAAGGCAGCGGATCAGCAGACATCGTATTTAAAAACAATTATCTGAAGAACGCCAGGCAGAAACTTCGTACGGCGAAAAAGGACTCGTAAAGAACGTGGACAACACGTGACGGCGGCGGGCGCGCTCTCCATCTTTGCGACATACGCCATCTGACAGAATAAATCTGGGTTTGAAACACCCTGCCGGTCCTTTCCGGCCTTTAATTATCCATATGCAGTCGCGGCCCCGATCACGGTCCCATTCACCTCACCTGTGGTGATGCTTTGAACCCTCCGCAGCGCAAAACATTTGTTTCATTTAATAGAAAGTGCTTGCTATTATCGGGAATGTTGACGAAAATGTGGTTTAAATGAATACGAAATTATAAATCCACCTTGCCGGGATCTGCCCGGCGGAGGAGAAGGCAACTATCGTAAACCACCCATGAAAAGGATGATACCTCTATCAAGGCGGCGGGTTCTTATTTTCGCTGCGGCCTTATTTTTATTGCCCGGTCTTCATCGCGCCGGGGCGCAAGCTCCTTTGATATTTCCGATCCCCCGCCAAATGGAGCTGTCAAATGACGCTTTCACGCTCGATCAAACCGTTTCAATCGTGGTTCCTCCGTCGGCAAGTGAGAAGGATCTCTTTCTTGCGCGCTTTCTCGTGCGGGAGATGAGCGATCTGTACGGCCTCGCATTGAAAATTGAAGCCCGGGCTGACCTCCCTGCCGATCGAAAGACCGTGATCATGGGCACGGCCGACAATACGCTTGTCCGCGATTATTGCCGGGATACCAGGATTGACCTTACGAGGGATAATCCCGGTGCCGAGGGATACTTTTTGCACGTCGATAAAAACCGGGTCGTCATCGCCGGGTCGGATGACCAGGGCGCTTTTTTCGGGTTGCAGTCTTTGCGGCAGCTCATTCAAGCCGGAGCGGGAACGAAAATTCAAGGGCTCAAAGTAAAGGACTGGCCCAACCTGCCGTTCCGGGCAATCCGGTTATACGTCCCGGGGCCGGACAATATCGCCTTTTTCAAGAGGTTCCTGAGAAATTTTATGGCTTTGTACAAATTCAACAAAGTCATCATTGAATTTAATTGCATGCGGCTCGACAGACATCCGGAAGTGAACGCTGGCTGGATTGAATTCGCGAAATACATGCAGTACACACGCTCCAACTCCACGGAGGGCGTTCACGGAGAAGAGAAGAACTCCAGCCATTACGACGCAGGCGACGGATTTATTCTCGAAAAGGATGATGTGAAAGACATCGTGGAATATGCCAACGAAAATTTTATTGAAGTCATTCCGGAGATTCCCTCTCTTTCGCATGGATACTATCTCCTCACGCGGCATCCCGAGCTTGCTGAATATCCCGGAGACCGGTGGCCCGACACCTACTGTCCCTCTAACCCCGATTCATACAAGCTGATGTTTGACGTCTATGATGAGTACATCGATGTCATAAAACCGAAAATGATTCATATCGGTCACGACGAGTGGTGGGGCGCCCCGTTGAATGTGTGCCCGCTCTGCCGCGGAAAAGATTTCGGTAAGCTGTTCGCGCAGGATGTAACAAAGATCCACGATTACCTGGGCGCGAAAGGGATCAAGGTCGCCATGTGGGGAGACTACATTCTTGAAAGCGTTCGCAACGCGGGCCCGCAAAAGCGGGTGTCGTCAACGGGTCTTAAATATGAAACTCCCGGGGCGATGCGACCGGAAATTGTGAAGGAATCTTTTCCAAAAGACATATTGGTGTTGAACTGGTTCTGGGACAGCCAGTCGAAGGAGATGGAGCTGAACAACTTCGGGTTCAAACAGATTTACGGGAACTTTGAGCCGACGATCAGCGACTGGGAAAACCGCATCCGGAAAATAGACCTTGCAGGCGGCGCCCCTTCTTCATGGGCTGCCACCAACGAGTTCAATTTCGGAAAGGATCTCATGCTTGATTTCCTGGGCTGTGAGAATCTCCTATGGTCTACGCATGCCATCGCGCGGGCCGATCTGCCGCGCGTGGTTGCCGCCATGATCCCTTCCATCCGATCGGGCCTCCGCAAGGAGAGAATTCCGAGCAGGGATGGAGACACCGTTGAGCCGGTCGATATTTCCCCTTTTTATAACGCGGCAAAATCTTCCCCCGAGTTTGGCCTTGATCTGAAAAATATAAAATCGGGAACGCTCGCAAACGGGACGAAGGTGTTTCGCCTGGCAAGTGCCTCTTCCCCCAAACAGCTGATTGCCGCAGGTTCGGTTGGCAGCGGAAAAAATCCCTTCCCCGTGGAAGTGAAGGCGATACCCATCCATGAGGATGTCAGCAGCCTGATATTCCTGCAGGCCTGCGCCTTGCCCGCTGAAAACCAGAAGGCCTACTTTAACATCCCCAATTTCTTTGATACCTCCGATCTGCTGGGATGGTATGAAGTTGTTTACGAAGACGGATTTAAAGTGATTATTCCCATACAATATGGCGTGAACATTTTGGAATGGAACCCCGGAGGACAAGGCACCCTGAATACAAAAGAAGGAGATACCGGATCTCCGCAGAGAACGTACTGCTACGAGTCTGATGCCGTCGATTGTTCAGCCGGTGCCGCAGGAGCGCCCGTCACGTTTTACTCCTTTGAATGGGTTAATCCTCGGTTCGGAAAAGTCATCCGGGAGGTCAGCCTGCACGGCTCGGTAAAGTATCAGTCGCAGGGTACCGATTACGGGACGGTGGTCAGCGCGCCGATGAAGAGCAACGCCGTCTTGCTGGCTGCCATAAGCAAGGTAAAGAAACGGGAGCCGTTCAAGCCCCGGTAGCCCCCGCGGTATATTTAACGATTCAAGTGACTACAACCATACGCGACAAATGGTGCCGATAGAGGGTGACCGTGGCGGTCCGCCAACGTAGCTCAACGGATATTCCTGTGAAATGCGACTAAAAAAATATGAGTAAAATTCAGATCAAACACCCCGACAAATCTGTCAGCACGGGCGCCTACTCGGACGCTATCCTGGTGGACGGCTGGCTTTACATCAGCGGACAGGGCCCGCTGGATCTTTCCACCGGAGAAGTCGTGCACGGCACGATCGAGGAGGAAACCATCCGGACCCTCTCACACATAAAAAAAATTATCACCGCTGCGGGCGGTACCCTCGAAGACGTGGTGAAGTGCACCGTTCACTTGAGCGACATAAAAGATTTCGATCGCTTTAACGCCGCCTATGCTTCTTTTTTCCCAGGCGTGAGGCCGGCGCGAACTACGGTGCAATCCGTTCTTTGGGGCGGAATCAAGATCGAGGTCGACGCGGTGGCGAGGATTGCACATCCCGCAAAGAAAGATCCTTCCATGTTATGAAAGACAAGATCCCGGTTGGAACGGTTGGCCTCGGCCTGATGGGAAGCAGCATCGCAACCTGTATCCTGGCGGCAGGCCACGCCGTAACTGCGTTGGTGAAGAGTAGTGAAGAAGCTGCACCGGCGCGCGAACGGATCCTCCGCCACCTGCAGCAACTGCAGGGCGAGGGATTCCTCAACGAGGATCCCGCCACCGTCATCCGGCGCCTGACCATTACCGATGACGCCCGGTTGCTGAAGGATAGCGGGGTGGTGATCGAGACGGTGACGGAAGACCTGAAGGAGAAAAAGCGTGTATACGAAAAGATCGAGTCCGTCGTGTCAGCGGAAACCATCATCGGCAGCAACACCTCCGCAATTCCCGTATCCATTCTACAGGAGGGACTGGAATTCCCAGGGCGTTTTTTCGGGATCCACTGGGGCGAGCCTGCGCACATTACCCGTTTTATGGAAGTGATCTGCGGTAAATTGTCAGACCCGAAGTATGCGGGAAAGATTATGGAGCTGGCGCGGACCTGGAACAAGGAGCCCTCGTTGCTGAAAAAAGATATCAGGGGCTTCATAACAAACCGCATCATGTATGCCATGCTGCGCGAAGCGTTTCACCTTGTGGAGCGCGGTTATGCTACGGTGGAGGATGTGGACCGCTCGCTGAGGAATGACCTGGGATACTGGATCACGTTCGCAGGACCATTCCGGTTTATGGATCTGACCGGAATCCCCGCCTATTTAGCTGTGATGAAGGACCTGTTTCCAGAACTTGACAACTCGTCCGCAACTCCCGCGCTGATGGAAAGGCTTGTGTCGGCCGGCGCGAAGGGCGTCAGCAACGCACATGGGTTTTATCCTTACACGGAGGCGTCGGCTCGGAAATGGGAAGAGCTATTTGTCAGTTTCAGTTACGAGATCAGGAAGCTGGCACAGCGATACCCCGGGAACATCGGCGACGTGCCATGACGGGGTAAGACGCGAATTCAGTTGTTGGAAAAAATTAGAACCGGTTATCACTGCAAAAGTTACCATGAAAAAGACAATCGTCTCCTGGGGTCTGCTGATTGCCTGCAACCTGATGTGGTCGCTGCAGTTTACCTGCATCAAGCTGACGCAAGATCAGGTGGGACCTTACTTCACGGTTTGGGGACCGATGCTGATCTCGACGATCTTTTTGGTGCCCTTCGTTGTCAAGGAGTTCACGAAGGAGAAGATGCGACTCAAAGACATGATGCTGTTTGGCCAGCTCGCGTTGCTGGGAGCTTTTCCCGCGCAGGTGCTGATGACATGGGGAACGCAATATTCACTGGCGAGCAACGCCGCCATTCTCACGCTCGCGCTACCGGTCATTACGGCTTTATTTGCTTTCCTCATGCTGGGCGAGAAGATGAACCTGGTCCGGTGGATAAGCTTCGTGCTGGCGATCGTCGGGGTGATCCTGTGCTCCACCGGCGACATCCGGCAAATGGACTTCAGTTCGCGGTACGCGCTGGGCAACGCGATTATCTTCACGGCAATCGTAGGAAACGCTTATTATAATGTGGGAATCAAAAAGATCGCTGAGAGGTATACTCCCATGGAGCTGGTTTTTTACACCTACGTGGCCATGGTGATTTTGCTTACGCCGCTCGTGTTGTATTATGAGGCGGACGTGTTCGCGCGCATCCCTTCCTTCACGCAAGACACGTGGATCGGCCTTGCGCTGCTGACGTTCTTTCACAATTTCCTGTCCATGATCCTGTTCTTTAAGGCTTTGAAGGTGCTCGATGCGATGCAGGTCGCTTTGTCGAACTACCTGATCACCTTCATGGGCGTTCCCATCGCCGCGGTATGGCTGCATGAGACACTGAGTCCGGAGGTTGTTGCCGGCGGCATCCTGGTGCTCGTGTCCACACTGGTTATTACGGTTGTAGATTACAGGATGAGTCAGCCTGCAGTGAAAAAAGAATTGTCATAAATAAGAAATGAGAGATATACACGAGCTGTATGGTGTGGTGCCGATCATACCCACGCCCTTTACTGAAAATGAGGATGTCGATGAGGCGGCCTTGAAGAGACTGATCGATTTTGCTGCAGACGCCGGCGTGAAGGCTGTCTGCCTGCCCGCGTATGCCAGTGAGTTCTATAAACTAACGGATGAAGAAAAGCTGCGGGTGGTACGGATCGCAGTGGAGCATTCAGCAGGCCGGGTCCGCATTGTGGGCCAATCGAATCACCCATCCCTGAAAGTGGCCATGAGCCTGGCGAAGAGCAATGTCGCCGCCGGCGCCGACATCGTCTCTGTTGCCGTGCCGAGGATCTTTGCGCTGCCGGAACGGTCCCTGAAGGAGTATCTGGCATCGTTTCTCGATTCGGTAGCGGAGACACCCGTTCTGATCCAGGATTTTAACCCGGGTGGGCCGACGATGAGCGTGTCCTTTATAAAAGAGCTGATGGACGATCACCCTAACTTCAGGTACCTGAAGCTTGAGGAAGCGCTGTCCGCGCCGAAATTTGAAAGCATTATCGCGGCCACGAAAGGAAAGATCGGTCTGCTTGAAGGATGGGGCGGGCTCTACATGATGGAACTGATTCCCCTTGGCATCGCGGGCGTTATGCCCGGGCTTGCGGTGGCGGATATTCTTCAACGGGTTTTCCTATTAAGGAGAAAAGGTGAATCCGAAGAGGCGTTTGAACTTTTTGAAAAGGTCATGCCGCAGATCTTCTTCTCCTTGCAGAATATGGAGCTGTTTCATTATGCCGAGAAAGAGCTCCTCATCGCCAGGGGCGTTCTTGAGAACAGCAT
>DASVOT010000631.1:0-1768 GCA_036383235.1 Chryseosolibacter sp. | reverse complement strand
CCTTGCCCTTGCCCGGCGAAGCGGGAAAAGGATATTCAAAGGACTGTGTCACCCACAGACGTCCTTTCGCGTCGAAATTCAGGTTCATCGGTTTTCCGATATCCGGCTCCGAAGCATAGAGCTCGATCTCGAAACCCTCGGGAAGTTTGAATCCCGCCCGCTCGCCCTCCGGGGTCCGCGCTTCCGTCGAGCGGATGTGCTCGTTGAAGTTCGTGCCGGCGAACCGGCTGTCATCAACGGGTTGTTGTTTTTGCTTGCATCCGGAGATTAAAGAGATTCCTGCGACGAGGAGACAAAGAGAGCGTGTGCGCATGATGGTTTAGTGAACAGGTGCGTAATGGTTGGGTAAAGACCCCCTATAGATTTGAAATTTATAAAACTAATGCTTGGGAAAAAAGCGGTTTTTTGCGCGAGGGCACAATCGTGAATTCAGTTTCTGAGGCGCACATGGCAAGCTTTGTGGTGTCTGAACGGGGCAGGATGTCAAATCAGGAGCCAACTTCCGGCGGATCGGTCAACCGATACCGGCTTATCCGAATCAATTTGAAGATCAACCAGCGATCGCAAGCGCAGTGCGCGGTGTTGTCATATTCCTTTTGTCAGGGGCTGAGGTCGGTTCTTTACGCTACCCCGACCGGATTTTCATCGTACCCATCAATGATTCCCTTGCTGTTGAGAAGCTTTAACGTGAGTTCTCCGCTGTCATCAAGAGAGAAAAGGGTCACCGAAGAATTTTCCTGCACGATTCTGCGGTAGTCCCTCACGTTCATTCCAAGTTTCCATGCCAGGTAAATCCTGTTGATCCCATTGTGGCCTACCACCATAATATTTTTCCCGTTATGACTGCCGAGCGCCTCCTGGAAAAAATCCTCGACGCGTCGGATAATCTCTCCGGCGGTCTCCCCGGTTCCGCCCGCCTTTGAAGCGATCGGATCCTCCGTCCACCTTTTCCATAGGGTGGGATTTTCCCTGATGAATGCCTCCCGGGTTTTTCCCTCCCATGTGCCAAAATCCGCTTCGATGAGACGAGCGTCGCAAGTGACGGACTTGTCGCCTCCGGCAATCTTCGCCGTGTGGTACGCCCTCTCAAGAGGCGAGGAATAGATCGCAGTAAAAATAACATTGGCCAGTTGTTCTCTCACACCTTCTGCCTGCAGGACACCTTTGGCTGTGAGGGGAATGTCCGTTCTTCCGCAGTAGCGGTTGCCGTCTGCGTTCCATTCGGTCTGTCCGTGGCGAATAAGATAAACGTTAAGCATGAAGCGTTTCTTTCCTGATATACCCCTTTTCGCCGAGGAGCGCAATAAACCTGCGATAATTCATTTCATATTCCGCGGCAAGGTTCTTTTCCGGCAGAACTTTCTTTTCTGTTTGAGTCATGGCCCGTGCCGCGGCGGTCAGCGATGAAAAACCGACCAGTGATGCCGCGAGGATTGCGGCCCCCAGGGCACCGGACACATTTTTCATTTTGTAAATCGGAAGATTCAAAACGCTGCTGCGAATGGTGAGCCAGGTGTGACTGCGGCTCCCGCCGCCCGCCGTGTAAATGCTTTTCACCTTTTCGCCGGAAAGATATTCCACGAGTTCGTACGCATACCGTTCGAGGTAGGCAACGCCTTCCATATTGGCGGCAAAGAGTTCAGTGCGCGTCAGGTCAGGTGGATGAAAACCTTTTGCCAGCGGCGCGACAAACGGGAACCGTTCGCCGTCCTGCTGAAGCGGATAGGACAGGTGCGCGGTGGGGATCAGCCGGCGCGCCTCCTCATTC
>DASVOT010000630.1:0-2075 GCA_036383235.1 Chryseosolibacter sp. | reverse complement strand
AGTCGAGAACGATTTCAGAACCCGGAATGTGGATTTTTACACAATTGGCGACAATTATCTGGTCATCCAATTCTCCGTTAACGAAGAAGGGAAAGCGGTGCACTTCGACCTTGTATCGCCCTGGGGAAATCAGTTCTACTTTGCGATCACTACTGCAATCCAGAATCAGGCTATTTTTCCCAAGGTAGCCAGGACCATGTATTTTCATTTGAAACTGCATTTCCCGGGCGGGTCGATGTACCAATACAGTTTTGCTTTTTCTGACAGCCGCGCCACGCCGAGCCAATTTTGACCTGACTCTTGAGCCGTGTGTGAAAGGACGGCTCCGGGAGTCGGCGAAGAGGCAGCGCGCGTATTGTCAGAGCGACACTAAGAGTGGGAATTTATCAGTTTCAAAACCCTGGCACTATGAAAATATTATACGCTTTCATTTTTCTTATGGTCGTATTCGCCTGCCGCCCGCAGGGAGAGAGCAACCAGGCGTTGCAGCGTCGCGTAGATAGCCTGTCAGAGAAGATAGAGAACGCTTACAAGCCGGGCTTCGGTGAATTCATGAGCGGCATTCAGGCACATCATTCCAAGCTGTGGTTCGCCGGACAACACGAGAACTGGCGACTGGCCGACTTTGAGGTTCATGAAATCATGGAAGCCGTTGAAGACATCCGGGTTTATCAGACAGACCGGGAAGAAAGCAAGCTGATCGGTATGATCGATCAGCCTCTCGACAGTGTGAACCGCGCGATCGCGCAGCGGGACAAAACATTTTTCAAAACAGCGTACACGTCACTGACGAACACCTGCAACAGTTGTCATCGCGCCACACACTTTGAATTCAACATTGTCAAAATCCCGGACAGTCAGCCGTTCAGCAATCAGGAATTCAAGCTGGGGAAGTGAGGCCTAACGATTGACCATTTGACCATGGACTATTGACTGTTGACCATCGGCCATCCCGCTACCTGCCTTCATTCAGCGTCACCTCATCCGACGCCGTCGGATAGATCTTCAGATAGGAGAGCTTATAGGTGATCGTCTTCCGTTTTTCGATCTGGCTGTACTCTGCCTCCAGCAGTCCCTCCGACTCCAACATGGAGAAAGTCATCTTCTTGCCATCGGGCTCCAGGTGGGTATAGATATAACCCGCGCCCTGGGCCATGATGTCGAGCTCACCCATGATGGGAAAATGGTTCGCTTTTTTGTAGCTGAGCGAGACCTCGATAAAGTCGCGGTTTGAAGAGGGCCAGTCCTTCATGATCGCTACCTTGGCGTAGTTGTCCTGGCGACCGACAATCCTGATCCGTTCAGCTTTGGATAGAAATTTCTTGTTGCGCCTGGTGATGACGCACGACACCGAATAGATGCCCTCGATGGAATATCCAAATGACTTCCCGAAGTAGCGCTTCATTACATTCTCGAGATCCACTTCCTCGTACACCGTTTTCTTCGGCTTCTTGCCTGTCTGCGCAAAGGCGGTCCCGGCAGAAAGCAACAGGATTCCGAATAACACTAGCTTGCGGGTCATAGGCATTCAATTAAAAATGTATATCCTCGTACAGCCCGCTCTTGCTGGTGCGGCAGGATAACTTCCCGCGCATGGCCTCGGGTTTGAACAGCGATTTCCCCAGCAGCATCCGGACGCATTCCTGTATCCCTTCCGTGATTGAGGGGTGTGGGTGCACACATTCTGCCAGCTCTTCAATACCCTTGTCCATGGAGATCAGGAGCGCAACGGCCTGCATGGCGCTGGACGCATGATGGCCGATGATCTTCAACCCCAGGATCTTCATCTCGTCGTCGTTCGATACGAGCAGTTTGATGAAGCCCTGTGTATTCCGCCGGGCAATGGCGCGGGGGATGCAGCTGTAATCGAGCGTCACCACCTTGTAGTCGATCCCTTTCTCGCGGGCGCTGATCTCGTTCAATCCCACTCCGGCCACCTCGGGGTGTAAAAACATGATGGTGCTGATATTTTCATATACGAGCTTGCGCGCCGGGTTGCCGAAGATCTTTTCCACGGCATAGCGCCCCTCAAGCTCGCCCACATTCACGAGCGAGATGTCGGCGGTGATGTCACC
>DASVOT010000629.1:0-6028 GCA_036383235.1 Chryseosolibacter sp. | reverse complement strand
GAATCATCTGGGAAATTAAAGATTTCCAGCGACTGTTATGCGCGTCGGGTCGTGGTTTTTTACCACCGGGAGCTCCGGCTCATATGATATCTCTCATTCAGCCCGCATGACCACCATCATATCAGTGTTTCGCCTTTACGGATAACTTCCGTCAATGAAAAGGCACCCGCTATGAAAACGCGATTGGAAAACCGGGAACAGGCAGGCCTGATGTTGAGCCATAAACTGAAGAGTTACAGAAGGACCGATACGGTTATTCTTGGAATTCCTCACGGCGGGGTCTTAGTGGCTGCCGTCATCGCCAGCGAGTTGGAAGTCCCCCTTCAAATTCTGCCGTGCCGGAGGATCAAACATCCCGCCGACGAAACCAGGTGCCTCGGCTGTGTTTGTCCCGACGAAGTTTTCACACCCGATCTCACTTACGGCATTCCTCAAAGCTATATTTCGCACCAGGTTGCTCTGCACCGCGCCGCGTTACGGTCCGACCATGATTTCTACAATGGCGACACCCAGGCCACCGCGTTGCGCGGCAAAACCGTGATTCTCGTCGATGATATTTTGAAATCCGGCGAATCCGTAATCGCCTGCCTGCGCAGCATACAAAAGCAAAAACCCCTGAAAGTGGTGCTGGCCATTCCCGTTGTCAGTGTCGAAGCCGCGTATGTCGTGGGCGCTATGGCCGAGCTCGTCTTCCTGCGGATGGAACCTGCCATTCGCTCAGGAAAAGACCACTATGTCGATTTCCCCGATATCGATGACAATCGTGTCAAGCAATTGTTCGAGGAATCAACATCGAAGCTGGAAGTGCACGCTTCCAAATGAATGAGTCCGTTGAGCCGGGCAGTCGCAAAGGGGAATTGATGTGATCCTTGAGCCGTTGATCGATTAACCACGATCGTCTTATTTGCCTGGCAGGGCATCTTCTGACCGAACCCGGAGTGATTTTTTTTCTGTCCGCGCGTTCCGGGGCCGGGAAGTCAGCACGATCTGAAAGCAGAGAAAAGCAGCCGGACCACCCCTTGGGCCCACATTAAAAACATTTTGTTACATTTGGTTTAACAGCAACGCCAGGTCCTTAGATTCCCTTAACACTAAATTAAAAATGCAACTATGAAATCCCGTCGCGACTTTCTGCAAAAAATTACTGCGTCCGCCTTTGCGATTCCCTTCTTACCCGACATCACTGAAAGGATGAGGGCCGTTTACCAACAGCCGTACCAGGGGCCTGTGCTGCGTGTGGCCATTATGGGCCTTGGCAGTTATGGCACGCGTGTGGCGGAGGCGATGCGCGACTGCAAGCGCGCCAAACTGGTTGGCGTCATCAGCGGCACACCCGCCAAGGTCAAGACCTGGCAAAGCAAGTACGGAATTCCCGAAAAAAATTGTTACAACTACGAGAATTTTGACCGGATCAAAGACAATCCGGATATCGACGCCGTTTACATCATCACGCCGAATGGCCTGCACAAAGAAGAAGCGATACGCGTGGCAAAAGCGGGAAAGCATGTGATCTCCGAAAAGCCCATGGCCATCAATGCAGCAGAGGGCCAGGAGATGGTGGATGCCTGCCGGCAAGCCAACGTGAAGCTACTGGTAGGCTACAGGATGCACCTGGAGGCCAACACCCTTGACATTATCAGAATGAGAAACGAGGGCGTTTTTGGAAAGATCATGTTCTTCCAGGGCCTGAGCGGTTTCAGGATTGGCGACCCTTCCCAGTGGCGTCTGAATAAAAAGCTTTCGGGTGGCGGAGCGATGATGGATATCGGGATCTATTCCGTTAATGGAGCGCGCTACATGATCGGCGAAGAGCCCATCTGGGTAACCGCCCAGGAAACAAAAACGAATCCCGAGAAATTCAAGGAAGGGGTGGATGAAACCATTCAGTTCCAGTTCGGCTTCCCCGGCGGTGCCGTGGCGTCGTGCCTGTCGACTTACAGCATGAATTACCTCGACCGCTTTTACCTGAATGGCGAAAAAGGTTTTGCCGAATTGAATCCTTCCACCGGTTACGGTCCCATCAAAGGCCGCACACACCTTGGCGAGTTGAACCACCCGCACATCACCCATCAGACGGTGCAAATGGATGAGATGGCCGGCATGATCCTCGAGGGAAAAAAGCCCCTCGTACCCATGGATGGAGAAGAAGCTCTCAGAGACCTGAAGATCATCGACGCCATTTACAAGGCAGCCAAAGAGGGAACAAAAATTGCGCTGGCATCCTAAACAAACGGAACAGAGAAGAAGCGATCACGCATTGCACCTTTGAGATTATCTTCTTATCTTAGTTATACCCTAAACCTATACCTCTATGAATGAACAAATTCTGGATGCACCCACGGGTGTCCAAAGACAACTCAAGTATGCAGGATTCTGGATCCGTTTTGCCGCCTTCGTGATCGACGCCATTCTCCTGACGGCCGTTTATTCTGCCGCGCTTTTCCTCTTTATGGGTGGATTTGACAGCGACCCAAGTCTGCTTCCGGTGCTCGTGCTATCAGTCCTTGGCATCCTTTATTTTGTTGGGATGGAAAGCTCCTCGCGCCAGGGTACATTCGGCAAATCGCTCGTCGGCATCAAAGTGGGCAAAGCTAACGGTGAGCAAATTTCCTTCGTGAACGCCCTTGGACGCTATTTTGCGAAGATCCTCTCCGGCGCCATCCTGTACATAGGATACATGATGGCTGGCTGAGACAGCAAAAAACAGGCACTGCACGACAAGCTGGCTAACACATTCGTCTTCTACGCCTGACAGGCAATGACCTTGCAAAACAGGAATCACACGAGGTGGTTCCTGTTTTCTTTTTTGCATCAGATCATGCCTCTTGATTTCAGCTCGAGGTATTTGTTGATGGTATTCACGGTGAGGCTCTCCGGCCTGGTCAGCATGCTGAAGATGCCGACCTGTTTCAACTTCTGGGACATCTGTATTTTCGTCAGGGTATAATGCTCTGCCGTTATTTGCGTGTAGATATCCTCCAGTGTGGCCGCTTCCGGCGCCGTGCGGGTAGCGATCTCCGTGTTCTCGAAGAAAACCACCACGAGCAGATGCTGGTTGTTCAGCTTTCTCAATTGGGGCAAAACCCTATGCAGGGCGTAAGTACTTTCGAAATTCGTGTACAAAAATAGAAGACTCCTGCTGCTCACAAGCTTTCGTACCGCCATGTACATACTTTCATAATTTGCTTCCACGGTCGCTTCTCTTTCCTTGTACAGCGCCTCGAGAATCTTCTTAAGCTGCGTCCTGCTTCGGTTCGCCTTCAGAAGCGTCCGGGGCTTTTCGGCAAAAGTGATCAGCCCGGCTTTATCCTGTTTTTGCAAAACAATATTGGCGATCACCAGCGAAGCATTGACGGCATAATCGAACAAGCTCAATCCGTTAAAAGGCATATGCATGACCCGGCTCTTGTCAATAATGCAATACACGGGCTGCGAGCGCTCGTCTTCATACTGGTTCACCATCAGCTGTGCCCGGCGTCCGGTAGCTCGCCAGTTAATACTGCGGTAATCATCGCCCCGGAGGTATTGCTTGATGTGCTCGAACTCGTAACTGTGGCCGATCCGCCGCACCTTCTTTACGCCGTTTTCGGCAGCGATTCTCGCCAGCGTCCTCAATTCATACTTTTTCATCTGGATGATCGAAGGATAGACCGGCACATTCGCTTCCTGTTCATGGCTGATCCTTCTCCGGATGACACCGATGGCCGAGCGCACATACAGATGAAGGCGCCCAAAAACATATTCCCCTCGCGTAAGTGGCCGCAAATGATACGTGTGCACATGGCGCCCCCGGGCGGGCAGCACCAGCGTGAAGGTGAAGTCCCTGATCTGAAGTTGCCAGGGGATTTCATCAATCACTTCGATCCAAAGCTTCAGCCGCGACCTGTTTTCAAATCCTATTTGGACGGGGTTTTCATCGCCCAGGGATAAGACCGGCGTGGTCTCGCGCCGGGCGGCAACCCAGGTGGCCTTGCTGAACAGCAGAACCACATCGACAAGGCAAACTACGAGGAACAAGACAATTCCTGTTTTAACAAGCGGTAATAACAGAGGAAAGGGGTAGGAAAGCATCATGGCCGTGGTGAGCGCCGCCATGGTGTAAAAAAAACGTGTCGTTACAAAAAAATTTCTGAACAAGGCCATCAGCGGGGAACTTCTATTCCTTCTGCAATCTCTTTGATAATGTCTTCTGTTTCAGCACCCTCCATCTCGCGTTCGGCGCTGAGGATGACCCGGTGGTTTAATACCGGGTAAGCCACAAACTTCACATCGTCCGGCGTAACAAAGTCCCTCCCGCTGATGGCGGCAATCGCCTTGGAAGCCCTGAGGATCGACAAGGATGCGCGTGGCGATGCACCGAGTGAAAGGTCGCCATTGTTACGGGTACTGTCGACCAGCCTTGCGATATACACAAGGATCTCATCCTTTATATGCACCTT
Organism: Chryseosolibacter sp.; assembly: GCA_036383235.1. Lineage (GTDB taxonomy): Bacteria > Bacteroidota > Bacteroidia > Cytophagales > Cyclobacteriaceae > Chryseosolibacter. The sequence goes on along the minus strand of DASVOT010000629.1, from coordinate 1,589 downwards.
CTCAACCAAAGACTGGCATTGCCTCAGATCGCCCTTTGAAAGGACCGCCTGGACTCCGTCGGCGATTCTGGTACTGAAATCATCTTTGTATTTCCTCAGGATCTCCGTTTCCTGCTCCAGTGTCGGATACTTTAATTTTATCCGGAACAGAAACCGGTCAAGCTGCGCTTCCGGCAGTCGATACGTTCCTTCGTGCTCAATGGGATTCTGGGTGGCAATGACCATGAACGGATATTCCATCGGATAGGTGATCCCGTCGATCGTAATCTGCTTTTCTTCCATTACCTCGAAAAGAGAAGATTGTGTTTTTGCCGGAGCGCGGTTGATCTCGTCGATCAACACCAGGTTTGCAAAAACAGGGCCCTTGATAAAATTGAATTCGGAAGTTTTCAAATTGAATACGGATGTACCCGTAACGTCCGTCGGCATTAGGTCGGGCGTAAATTGAATTCGCGAAAAGCTGACAGAGAGCGATCGCGCAATAAGCTTGGCTGTCAGCGTCTTCGCAATGCCTGGCACGCCCTCCAGCAGAATGTGTCCCCCGGTGAAAATGGCGGCAAGGATCAGGTCGACCGTCGCCTCCTGCCCTACCACGGCCTTGGCGATCTCACGCCTGACCTGCATCACCTTCGCGTTAAGCAGTTCAATCTGTTCTTTCGACGGGCTTTGTTGTTCTGTGGGTTCTTCCATGCGACAAATAGTCTTTATTTACAATGTCTATAAAAATTTTCGATTGAATCATACAATTGAATCAGCCTGTTCACCTCAATGTTGTCCCGGAATTTTTCCTCGATCAGGTAGTACTGCGAAAAAATTCCGCTGACATCCGCGAGCGTGACCCGCGATTTTTCAGCGAGCTTGCGCATCTGCTCCTCCCCGAACGTCTCGGCGTGTATGCCATACCGCGACCTGACAAAATATAGAAAATATTTCATCTTTTTACGCGCCATGTCAACATGGTTCCCGTTCTTGTAATGAAGGCGCGATATGAGCTTTACAAACTCAAGAGAAGTATTTGTTTTTGGCTCAAGGACGGGAATTACCCGCTGCTGCCTTCTGGCCGCAAAGAATACATACAAAGCCACCGTCAGCAGGAGAAGCCACCACGCGTATTTCAAACTTGGATGTTGCAGAATATAATACAACGGGTTGTTGTATCCGTTATCATCTCCCGAATACAGAACCTTGCTGTACTCATCCCAGATCAGATCCCGCCCATCCAGGTGAGAAAAAACGCGCGATGCATAGCCGGTCTTGTCGCGGCTGGTCAAAAAATAGTTGGTGAACACGAGCGGGTTGGTGTGCAGAAAAAGGCTCCCTTTGCCCGCGGGAATTCTCACGAAATTGACCAGGTCGTCTTCGAAAAATCCCAACGGGACAATGGTCCGTGTTGAATCGCAAAACAAATCCGGATCGAGATAATTCCAGGAGTAGGGCTCGTCCATATCGGCAAACCGGAATGCGAAAGAAAAGCCCGGCGCAGTTTTCAGGGATCCATGAAAAAAATTGAGCGTTACGGATTTTGACCGGTGTGGCTGGTAGTCGACCTCGGTGTCACATTCCCTCGTATACACCGCATCGATAATTCG
>DASVOT010000628.1:0-10516 GCA_036383235.1 Chryseosolibacter sp. | reverse complement strand
CCTGGAAAAGAGACCGTACGAGGCCGAAAAATCAGTCCCGGACAAGTACCTGAAGCCAAATATGCTGATGCCCGTCGGTGGAAGGTTTACGAAAATTGCCGAGGAGGCAATTGGACAAAAGCGAAAAGACACGAAGCTGATGCAGGCACGTGCGTTGTACGATTACATCATCGACAATATGCGTTACATGAAAAACGGAAATTACGGCCATGGCGACGCCGTGTACGCCTGCGATACCCGTACGGGCAACTGCTCGGAATTCCATTCATTTTTTATTTCGCTGGCGAGATCGGTGGGTATACCTGCCCGTTTTTCCATTGGCGCAGCAATTCCTTCGGAACGAAATGAGGGTGGCATCGACGGGTACCACTGCTGGGCGGAATTCTACGCAGATGGAAAATGGTGGCCTGTAGATATCAGCGAAGGAAACAAATACACTGCCCTGGCGACATATTATTTCGGCCGCCATCCTGCCAACCGCATTGAATTGAGCAGTGGCCGCGACCTCCAGGTGACGCCGGGCCCGGCATCGGGACCGATTAACTTTCTCGCTTTTCCCCTCCTGGAAATTGCCGGCAACCCGACCATGGCCAGAACTACTTTTTCCTTTGTCAGGAAAACAGAAAAAACAGCTCCCAATACCTTATCCCTGCGGTAAAAAATCAAATGTCCGGGAAAACAGGCTTTGCCGTTTTCCGGACATTCAGGAGTGAATCAAATGCTGGATTCTTCCTATTGCGTTTTCGTTGAATCGGAAGCGGTTGAGTCGCTGGGATGCTCGCTTCCAGCCTTATCTCCGGACGGATGTTCGGTGCTTTCTTTATCATCTCCCTGCGCCGCCCTGTTACAAGAGGTCAGTGACGCAGACGATAGAATGGCCAGAAAAAATGCCAGTACGGTGAAAGACTTCAGTTTTTTAAACAGGTTCATAGTCATTAGGTTTTGTTTGAAGGAGCTAAAGATACAATTACGCGCTGAAACGCGCGTTACTTTTCGTCGTTTTTATTCGCCTGCTAAACCGGGCGCGCGGTCAGAACAACGATCAGCCCCGCCTGTTCATCAACTGCGGGTCTTTGAAGGTCTGCTATTTTGTGAAATCAACAACCGCTTTTCCGGCCTTTTTCGCGAGCGTCACCTCTTTTGACTTGCCATTGACGGTCACTTTGTATTTTCCGTAGAATGCGGGTACCGAATACACTCCGTTCTTTCCGGCAGCGCCTGACGCGGTCGTCCACCATTCTTTGAAGATCAGATCCTGGTATGCCCGGGCTGCGGGGGTGGGAGACCAGTCGCGCTTGTACAACGAAGACACCGGGATCCAGTTGGCGCCTTCCCAAAAACCCCACATGAGTATCCCTTCCACCGCCGGGTGGGCGAAGCAGATCCGGTAATAATCTACGATATCCCTGGCTTTCAGCTCCTCCTCCTCAGGGGTCATTACGGTAATTTTTTCCCGGTGATATTTTGAGCGCTGCCCCGGCACATTAAATTCGGTGATGCGAACCGGTAACCCGAATACGGCAAGGGAATCCAGCGCATTTCGAAGGGCAGCACGGTCAAAGGTTTCGGCATGCAAGTGACCCTGGACACCAATGCCGGCGATGGGAACCCCCTCCTTCAAAAGTTTCCGGATGTGCGCCATATAATCGGCCAGCCTGTTTCCCGTGAGGATGTCGTAATCATTCAGAAAGAGTCTCGCATCAGGGTCACCATTGTGCGCCCATTGCGCCATCTGTTTGGTAATCTCCGGGCCCAGCCGATCTTCGTAATAGTTGCCATGGATCATTTCGTTGTTGAGATCGTATTCCGCGAATCTTCCCCGGTACCTCGCTGTCACCGTCTCCGCCCGGTTTTTCAAGGCATCCCGAAGCTCGTCGTTGTTCATTTCCTTCAGCCACGGCTGGACGCGATTCTCGATGCCCCAGAACAGGTTGTGGCCGCGCAGGGGAATGCCATTTTCCTCCGTCCATTTCAGAATGGCATCCACCACCTCATAGTTTACCTTTCCTTTTTCGCGTTCCATGCTCAGCCACTTCACGGCATTTTCCGTGACCGCCGAATTGAAATTTTTCAGAAAATGTTCCTTGTATTGTTCCAGGTCCTTTTCAGACCAGGAACCCCCGGCCAGGCCGTTGGCGATGGCGCATCCAAACCAGAATTCGTGGCTCACTTGCTCCACCTTTACCTTGTCGCCCGCTTTGGCCTTTACAATCAATTTTCCCTTCCGGTTCCGGGCGATATCATCGCGGATGCCGGGATACTGCGCATACGTCTCCCTGACGATGAAGAGTTGAAGGACCAGGATGGAGAAACACAATGCTGCATTCCTGGTGGTTGCGTGTGAATATTTCATATGAAGGTCGATCGTTTTCGTTTCTCTACTCCGTATATCAGTTGCTGTACAAAAGCAATTCCTCATTGCCGCCGGGAAATGAAAACCGTCTGTGGTAGGTGAGTCCTATCCTTTCCAGCAACCTGATCGATTTGAAATTCTCCGCCGCCGTTATCCCGGACACCTTTTGAATGCCCAGCGCATCCTTCGCGTACCGCAGCGTGGCGCTGGCGATCTCAAAGGCATAGCCCATGCCGTTGTAGCCCGCCAGAAAGGCAAATCCGATGTCAGGGTGTTCGAGCGTCTCCCGCTTGAGGATGCCACACATGCCAATCGGGACTCCATCATCCCTGGTTTCGACGAGAAACAACCCGTAACCGTTTTCTTTGTAGCTTTTTATGGGGCCGTTTTCAAGGTATGCTTCCGCCTGCCTGACGGTCCTGACATTTCGGTCGCCAATGTACCGGATCCATCCGGGACTGTTCAGCAGCTCCACGATGAATGGACCGTCCTCAAGTCTGAATTCCCTGAGCCTCAGCCTTTCCGTCTCCAGGATGTATCTCATTGCTGTACCGTGGGTTTTTATGGTGTGAAGGTAAGGAAGGTGGGGGATATATGGATATATGGATATATGGAAATCTGGATATACGGATATACGGATATACGGATATACGGATATACGGAAATATGGAAATCTGGAAATATGGAAATCGGGATATATGGATTTGGCTGATCAGGAACGATCTGCGCTTGCTGACAAGAAATCATCGATCCTTCTTTTTTGCCTTAGATGATGTCGAAAGTGCATCTCGGCAAAAAGAAGCCAGTCATGAGCGCCAAAGTATCTCAGGCCCGGGTGTTTTGTTTTACCTCTGAATTCAGTGGCGGACATTAAAGCGCCAAGGGAATTGAGTTCCGCTTTCAATTTCATTAAGCCATCGATGAGTTGGTCCTTGCTGTCAGGCTGGGGTGTATTGCGGTTTGACGCGGGGCCCTCGATCAGTATATCAGGCAGCTCATTATTGTCAAACATCTTTTTGGCGGAGGGAGAGGCTTCTTCGTGTTCATGGTCATTGGATGAGAGACATCGTCTGGCTTCTTCAAAGAAATGGGCCGTGCTTTCTATGAGATGCATGTACACCTGCCCGAGCGACCAGGCGGACTCGGACGGTTTCGCGCGGAGCTGAGGAAAGCCGTAGTAATCCAACTGTTCTATCCAGGAATCGATCGTGCTGTTGAATTCTTCAGTTATCATGTAACCCGGTTTTTCGGATGAACGGCCCTTTCCGGAGTGCCGGCAACTAAGGCCAGCCGCTAATTTAGGAAAGTTCTGCATGAGAATGTCGCGGGCTGATCAGGCTCAACGCCATTCCTCCGCTCTTATTTTTTTGTGCTGTTGGGTTCCCGGAAAATTCATTTGCGGAAGTTGAATGAAGCTCCGGGCACCAGGTTGGAGAGCGGATTTTCATTGATGTTCCAACGGGAGTCTAAGCGGTGGACCTGTTTTTCCCGGACCCCGCGGCGCCATCCTTGCCCGCAGTCTGAAACTTCCCGGAAGCCTTTCCCCCGCGCGCCGGAACCCGGTACCTAAAGGCCGGTATCTGGAACCTGGCACCCGGCCCCAGGAACCTGGCACCCGTCACCCGGCATCCGGAACCCGGCACCCGCTTTGAAGCCCGCGGCAGCGGACTGCCCAAACTCAAACTTCCGCGAAGTTTTTTCACTTCGCGGAAGTTCATCGAAGCCTAAGTCGTCAGGCGTTGAATAGAATTTCCAATAGGTGTTCTGTCCACTCCACAAAAAGAAAGAGTTTTCTTTACATCACGCGCCCCTCATCCCTCCCCGCAGCTTCCGCGACGGCTGAAGCTTCCCGCCAAGCCGGGCCGGCGCGCGTATTCGATGAGACGCCACAGCCTGCGGCCCATCATTTTTTCTGGATCTGGCTATCCTTCACGGTGCCCTTCTGAACCTTTCCCGGATCGATCGGAAGCCGGCCGTTGCCGGGTTCGATCGAGATAAATGGAGTCCCGAAAATGTCGTATGACAATATAAATCCGGTGCCTTGCGGGAAATCGGCGGGCTTGTCCAGGACGATGACCACAACGGCGGGACCGCCTGTCCGGATCCTCACACTTTTGACAGCCCCGATCTTCACGTCCTGGAGGATAACAATGTCGCCGGCCCTTACCTTTTCGGCGCTGTCGAATTGTATACGCATTGAGTGTGGGTCCTTGCATCCGAGAAGTGCGAGAAAAAAGACCCCGGCTAGTTTATGATTCATATTCAGGTTCATACCCGCGCTCCGCGATCGGCCGTAGCAGCTGGCAGCGTCGGATTCGTAATTGTATTATATCACGCCGGGCGCGGTAAACAATGCCGGCTCAGAATTGATAATTTCCGGTTGCGTCGACGTTCACCTTCAGCTCTTTTCTTTCGCCTGTGAACCGGTCGTAACCGGTTTTCATATTTGCCCAGAAACCAAGCAGCTCCGCGTTCGCGCTATATCTTGTTTTGTATCTGAGGAAACTCTCATCGGTCATCCTGAATGGGAAAATATACACCGGAATGCGGGTCTGCCCGTTGTTTCTGGCGTGAACGGCGTACAGATAGATCTCCTTTATTCCCTCGTCGGTCATCGGTATGCAGCCGATGGTCACGCAGGCGCCGTGGATAAAGATGTTTCCTCCCAGGTGGGTCGCTTTGCTCTTCCTTTTGTCGGACAGGTTCGGATAATTGATTCCAAGCGACAGAAAAAAATTACTGGAGGGATTGAACATGTTGATATGATAAAATCCCTCCGGAACCTGATAATCTCCTTCTTTCCGTTTTGGGCCAAGTTGGCCCGAGCGGGAACATATCCGGTACGTCGCGAGCTTTTTATACACCGCGTCCGTTTTTTTCTTCCCGTAAACTTCGAGCTCGTCGTTGTCCTTGTAGACGGAGATGAGGATGTTAAGGTTATCGGCTTCCAGTCCGTTCTCCGCGAGTGTGTGCCCGATCGTTCCCCCTTTTTCCTCAAACGCCGTTCGCACTTTCTCGAATTTCTTTTGTTCGCTGAGGAAGTCGGGGGGAGAAAAGGCGCCGGGAAGAAATGCAAGCGTGGCGATGGCGAGTGTTGTTTTCATAGTGGTACGCTGGGTTTATGGTGTACTTTTTTTGCCACAAAAACACTGAAGGCGACGAAGAATTAATTAGTTGAACACTTCACTTAATATTTCCTCATTCTTCACATCAATTGTAAAATTGAGCAATTGAGAAATTGCACAATTAACTTGTAGCCCCAAAGGGGCACGAAGGGCTTATACTCGCTCTCTCTACTCTATACCTTATACCCTTATACCCTTATACCCCTATACCTTATACCCCTATACCTATACCTCACGGATGACGGTCGCAGTCATATTCCAGGAGCGCCAATGCCAGGTTCCGGTTGTGAACGGGCAACGCTTCGGTGTCAGGGGTTGTGTAGTTTTCAATAAAGGTAAATCCAAAACTTTTATAATAGTTGATGATGGTGGGGTTGTCGGCCCAGGTGTCCATCCGGATGCTCGCGAGATGCTTTTGCCTGCAGTGCTCGATTGCCCAGCTCAGGATTGTTCCAAACAGCTTCCGGCCCTTATATGCCTGATTCACAACGATGCGATGAAGGTACAGCGAGTTCCCCTGGTCCAGTTCTCTCCATATAACTTTGTCGGAATAGCCGATGCTGAACACGATTCCAATGGTTGAATCAACCACGACTTTGTATTGTGCCTTGTCTTTAATATCCTGAAGAATCGAATGCTTGTCATAGTTCCTCCATGAGGGATAACCCTTCTGTTCCTGGTATTGGACGGAGAGGTCAAACAGCGTGAAGATCTGATCCGCGTCCCTTGGTTCGGTATTCCTCACTTCAATCATGAGAATTCTCCAGGTTGGCCGGAGGTTCCGGATGGACCATGCGTAAAAATTCCCCTGCGGTCATCTGAGCGGACTGTCGTGAGGCATCGTCCCTCGATCGTCCTCTTCAGGATTTGCAATGTTGTTTTCCAGTAAAACCCGACGTGTTTGAATATCGCCTCGGTTGGAAAATTGCTGAGCATCAAGGTCAACGACGTTTCGCTTTCAAGAGGCGTCAGCCTGAATTCAACGATGGTGTGGTTTTCAGGTTTATCCGCCAGCCTGGAAACCGTACTTAAATAATCATACTTCAGAACGCGATCGCGTTCAAACTCCAGAACCTTCCCCTTGTGCTCAAACTTCACATGGTGAAATCCACTCGTTACGATCGGATGGCCGACTTTCCAGTCGGTCGCAATTTCCAGCTCCATTTCCGGCTCTGCCATCCATTGCTTCATGAGACCAGGATCGGTCAGATAATGCCACGCAATACTGGGTGTGGACTGGATGACGATGGTGTTCACAATTTGTTGCATCATTGTAGTTGTGCCGGGAATATGTGCATGCGCGGTATTCGGGAAATGCTCGTGACAGTCTCCAAGCGACGCCATGGCAGGATGACGTATTGTGTTTTTACGGACAGCATATAAAGATATTTCCGCTCCTCTTCGTTCCCTGTCCGGCCAAACATTTGAAGAGGCAGAGATGCGTTGCGGTTAAAACGGCCATTGTAGTGAAATGACAGGCCCATCGTTTTTGTGAAGCTGAAAAGCATATGCTGCTGGGGTTCCATATCGCTGCAGAAGTCACACCAATCGTTGCTCAATTTCCTTTTTCAACGCCGCAGCGTCCATTGTTCCAATCCTGATGATCCTTCCGGTGTCGTTGAATTTTAATTCGACTCCGTCAAAACCGCTGATGTTATACAACATTCCGTTAGGAATGATTCGAATTCCCCATCCGTAGTACCACGGTGATTTAACGACGCTCACGGTCTTTATTCTTTTCAGTCCTATCCTCTTTCTAATCAGTCCGATGCCAAATGATACCGTAATAGCGTGCGAACTTATCGTGGTCTTCAGGCGGTAGAAGAGCGCACATATTATTGCTAATATCACGGTAATTACCAGGTAACCATTCGTCCCGATTGGCCTGGTCCCCATCTCCTTGATATAAAAATAGGTCATCAGCAAATGAATCGGAATCGCGAAAATAAAAATCAACCAACCGAACGTAAATTCCTGGTAATCTCTCATCGTTTTTCCGTTAACTGCCTGCTCCCGGATATATCAACTTCCGCAGCGAAGCACGTGGCCGGGTGCCGGAAGGCAAACCCGCGCACTGGCGCTGCCGTCCCTGTCACCGGTACAATCCCCGGCGTTTGGGTCTCATATGCGCGCTCGGGTCCGAATGCTAATTTACGTAATGAAAACCTCATTCAATTCACACGGAACGTACCATCGTGGAGCGGATTGTGGCGGTGGTCGCCTCCATTTGATTTTCCGGATGAAGGCCTTTTGATTGTATGCAGTATTTCTCCATAATAATATACCCGTGTTATGGTACCGCGGGAGGGATTCATACACCTGCAAAACAATTAGTTAAAGCGCTGCGGGAGGCTGATTAGTAGAGGATCGGGTTCGCAACAACATGCCGTCCGCGTACCGATGACCTCATGGAGCCTTTTTCCGGCACAGCGGGGGCGCCTGCGGTGTTTAAGATTAATTGCAGAGTTAAGATCATGGCGCTACACCCCTAAGTTGCATTTCCTCCCTCACGAGTGGCCTCATGAGCACATGATTGCAAGTGACTTTAGGCTATTTGTAATGATTCTAAATTAATTTTTTCCGCCGCTGTGTATTGCTTCTGTCACTACTTTCGCCACCAATCATAACAGTCGTTTTACCGGCGGACTGGCGAGCAAAAAACTTGGGCCCCAGGGCAAATAAATTTGAAAAAATGCATTCCAATAGTAGATTTGTGCCACTTGTTTTGGAAACGGACACTAACTTGACATGACTATAATTTACCACTGCTCCCCGCTCAAGTCCCTCATTCTATCTTTCGTTTTCGCCCTTTTCACGTTCGCAAGCTATTCCCAGGAAATTCCAACTGATGAGGCATCCATCGCCGCAGGTAAACAACTTTTCGAGGCGAACTGTAAGACCTGCCACCGCGTAGATTCAAGGTTGATCGGGCCTCCCTTGGCCGGTGTATACGACCGCGTTCCTTCGATCGACTGGATCATAAAATTCGTTCACAACTCCTCGGCCGTAATTGCAAGCGGTGATGAATATGCCGTGAAGCTTTTCAACGAGAACAACAAGATACAGATGACGTCCTTCTCTTCCCTGAAAGAGCAGGACATTCTCAATATACTGGGGTACGTTAAGAAAGAGGCGGAGACTCCTAAAGCGCAGACGCCTGCTCCAGGTCAACAGCCGCCGGGCGGCGGCCCGGCTGCGGGTGCGGCGCCTCAGTATCTGAACCTCATCCTCATCGGGATGGTCATCATCCTGGTGCTCCTGGTCATCATCCTTCTTTTCCTGCTATCGGCAATCAAGCGCTTCCTGGATCAGCGTCCGATGACGGAGGAAGAAAGGGAAGTCGTTCATTCGCGCATTACCCTTGGCACCGTTACGCGCAGCCGCGGATTTATTTTCATCGTAGCCTTCGTCGTGGCCGCGCTCGGATTTAAAGCCGTGATTCACGGACTTTACTCGATCGGTATCCAGCAGGGATACGCCCCGAAACAGCCCATCGCATTCTCGCATAAGATCCACGCCGGTCAGTACGAGATTGACTGCAAATACTGCCACGTCGGTGTGACGAAAGGAAAGAATGCCACCATCCCCTCGGTGAACATCTGCATGAACTGTCACAACCAGATCAAGACCGGAACGCTCACCGGCGAAGGGGAGATTGGCAAAATTCTCCGCGCGTATAATGAAAACAAACCCGTCGAATGGGTACGCGTTCACAATCTTCCCGACCTGGCCTACTTCAACCACTCCCAGCACGTCGTTGTTGGTAATATCGAATGCCAGACCTGTCACGGTCCCGTGCAGGAAATGGACGTCGTTCGCCAGTTCTCCCTGTTAACGATGGGATGGTGCATCGACTGTCACAGGAAGACAAACGTAAATTCCCAGGGCAATGCCTATTACGATAAGCTGATGGAATTGCACGACCCCTCCGGGAAATCAAAAATGACGGTGGAAGATATCGGCGGACTCGAATGTTCGAAATGCCACTACTGATCTGGATTCGTCACGCTGTTGGGATCGATTTGAAAGGACGTAAAGCGGACCGGCGGATGGCTTCGGCGCGAGCCGGGCGGAACACGATGAAAACAACTAAGCAATAAGTCGCGATTAAACGAGCTATGAAATCTAAAAAAATATACTGGAAAGGCATCGGTGAATTGACTAACAGCAAGGCGTTTGTGAAGAGCGCCCACGACGAATTCACTCAGCCTGGTCCGGAGGAAGATCTGGGTCACTCCCGGAGAGATTTTTTAAAGATGATGGGCTTTGGTGTCGCAGCCGCGTCGCTGGCCGCGTGTGAAGCGCCCGTCCGGCACGCAATACCTTTTGTAAAAAAACCTGAAGACTACGAGGCAAGTATTCCCAACTACTACGCCTCTACGTATACCAATGGCGGTGACTACTGCAGCATCGTCGTGAAAACCCGGGAAGGCCGGCCGATCAAGATCGAAGGCAACGCGCTTTCCTCCGTAACCAAAGGAGGCACGAGCGCGCAGGTGGAAGCTTCGGTTCTTTCCCTCTACGACAACGACCGTCTTCGCGGCCCCAAGTCGGGAGGCAAGCGGATCGAGTGGCCCGTACTGGATTCGCTGGTGAAAACGAAACTGAGCACCGTTGCTTCCGGCGGCGGGCAGATCCGGATCATCAGCAACTCGGTTCTCAGCCCCAGCCTGAAGGCGGCGATCGCGATTTTCCGCGCGAAGTACCCCACCGCCCAGCACATTCAGTACGACCAATATTCGCAGTATGGAATGCTGAAGGCGAACGAGGAATCTTTTGGCACGGCCATGATCCCTTCGTATGATTTCAGCAAAGCGAAGACCATCGTCAGCGTGGCGGCGGACTTCCTCAGCACCTGGGGCGCCACGATCGAGAATGTCAAACAGTATGCCCAGACCCGGGAAGTGAGCGAAGAGAAAAAAGAGATGTCGCGTCATTACCAGTTTGAGGCGATGCTCACCCTTACAGGGGCGAACGCGGATTACAGAACGCAGATCAAACCCTCCGAAGAAGGAGCCGTGGTGGCGCAGCTTTATAA
>DASVOT010000627.1:0-3568 GCA_036383235.1 Chryseosolibacter sp. | reverse complement strand
TCACGTGGCTGAAAACATTTTTAAGCGTCGATATGTTTTCTCCGGCGGCGTCGCTGCCAGCGAGCAGGTCGCCGCGCGTGAGGTTCCAGGCCGTGAGTGAAAATCGAAGGGGCATATACTGGGGCTTGAGTGTTGCGCCGGCCTGCACGTCAAATGGGACGCTTTCCGTCGCTGTCGCGGTGTAGTGCGACAGCACCACGCCTACATTTTTTATGACCAGTCCGACGGTGAGGTCCTGTTCCGGATGTTTAAAAACTCCTCCAACATCCATCATGAGCGCGCTGGCGCGGTAACCGGCGATATTTGAAAACACGGCTTTCAGCGTCGCGCCGAGCCGGATGTTTGCGATCTGATGACTCTTCCCGACGAGGATGGCGGTTTCGCCGGAAGAAACGTCAGCCGTCTCCATTCCCGCGTCGTCGAAGCCGTTCAGGGTACCGTAGTCGGTATGCTGGATGGCTGCCATTATCTGGCCGGCTTTCCCGAAGTCGTGTGCATACGTGAAGAGAGCGTTACCGATGTCGGCGAGGTAAAACTGGTAACCGGCCGATGCAAAACCGTTGAGGGTATCGCCGGCAAGGGCCGGGTTGCTGAGAAAAAAATTCACATCCTTGTCCGCCAGCGAGACGTTGACGCCGCCGAGGGCGGTAAGCCGCGCATGGGCCGGGAGTTGCAGGAAATCGAACACATGCCGTCCGCCGGGCTGCGCCAGGCCCGATAGGGCAATCGCCGAAAAAATAATCGTTATTATTTTACGCACGACTGACGTTATGTAGAATACCCCGGACTAATTATTGACATAGTTCTGAAACCTGGGTTCCGTCAGAACAAAGTTCATCGGCCTGGCGACCTTTTCTTTCAGCAACGCCACTTTCAGTACGTCATCTACCGTGTCCACATAGTAAAAGGTCAGCCCTTTGAGATAGTGCTTCTCAATCTCATCGATATCGCGGCGGTTTTTTGAGCTGAGCACAATTTCCCTGATGCCGCTCCTCTTCGCAGCCAGGATCTTCTCCTTGATGCCGCCCACAGGGAGCACCTTTCCGCGCAGCGTGATTTCCCCGGTCATGGCCAGCTTCGATTTAACTTTTCGCTGCGTGAATATGGAAGCCAGCGAGGTGAACATGGTGATCCCCGCGGAGGGACCGTCCTTTGGAACGGCGCCGGCAGGCACATGTATGTGAAGATCGTATTGCTGAAAGACGCGGGGATCGATGCCCAGAGCTTCCGCATTGGATTTGAGGTAGGAAAGCGCCGCCATCGCCGACTCCTTCATGACATCGCCCAGCTGTCCCGAGAGGGTAAGCGCGCCCTTGCCCTTGCTCAGGCTTGATTCGACAAAGAGGATCTCCCCTCCCACCTGCGTCCACGCAAGTCCCGTGACGACGCCTGCGATGTCGTTGCCCTGATACAATTCCTCGTCGTGAACCTCCGCGCCAAGGATCTTCCTCACGGTGTCTTCGGTGATGACCTTGTCGAACGATTCTTCCATGGCGACTGACTTCGCCGCGTTGCGCACCACCGTTCCTATTTTTCGTTCCAGGCTCCTCACACCGGATTCGCGCGTGTAGCTGTTGATGATCTTGGCGACCGCGGGTTTTGTAAATTTTACCTGCGAGGCCTTTAGTCCGTGTTCCTTCAACTGCTTCGGGATGAGATGCTTCATGGCAATCTCCACTTTCTCTTCCTGCGTATAGCCCGTGACCTCGATAATCTCCATCCGGTCGCGAAGTGCGGGATGAATGGTATCCAGGGCGTTGGCGGTGGCGATGAAAAGGACTTTCGATAAGTCGTAATCCACCTCCAGGTAGTTATCGCCGAAGGCATGGTTCTGTTCCGGATCGAGCACTTCCAGCAAAGCCGAGGACGGGTCGCCGCGGAAATCGGATTTCACCTTGTCTATTTCATCGAGAATAAACACCGGGTTCGACGACTGCGACTTCTTGATGTTCTGAAGAATCTTGCCGGGCATGGCGCCGACGTAGGTCTTCCGGTGGCCGCGGATCTCGGCCTCGTCATGAACGCCGCCCAGCGACATACGGATGTATTTTCGCTGCAGCGCTTTCGCGATCGATTTCCCCAGCGACGTCTTGCCGACACCCGGAGGGCCATATAAACAAAGGATCGGCCCCTTCATGTCTTTCTTGAGCTTGAGGACGGCCAGGTATTCCAGAATGCGGGTCTTCACTTTTTCAAGACCGAAATGATCGCGATCGAGGATCCGCTTCGCGCGTTTCAGATCAAAGTCGTCGTCGGTGTACTCACCCCACGGGAGGTCAAGCATAAATTCGACATAGTTCATGGCCACCGGATATTCCGCTGCCATCGGATTGATGCGCAACAGCTTCTCGACCTCTTTTTTGAAATGCTCGGCAACCGGCTTGGGCCATTTCTTGCTTTCCGCGCGCTTGCGCAGCTTTTCAACTTCCTTGTCGGGACCGTCATACCCGAGCTCATCCTGAAGCACCTTGATCTGCTGACGCAGGAAATAATCCCTTTGCTGTTGATCGATGTCGGTGTGCACTTTTTTCTGGATCTCATGTTTGATCTCCAGCATCTGCACATCGCGAAGCATGTACTGCAGCAACAGCGTGCCCCGGTCGATGAGGTTTTGCGTCTCCAGAATCCGTTGCTTATCCGCCACATCCACGTTCAGGTTGCTGGAAAGAAAATGGACCAGGAATGACATGCTTGAGATATTGTCCAGGGCAACCTGCGCTTCCTGGGGAATCTCCGGATTCAGTTTCAATATTTTTAACGCCGCGTCCTTCAGTGACTGCACAAGCGCTTTCGCCTCCTTGCCGTTGATGTTCAGCACGGGCTCGGTGAGCAAGTGGATCTTTGCCGTGAGGTAGGGGTCTTCCTGCGTGAACTCGCCGATGCTGAAGCGATTCTTTCCCTGAATGATGATCGTTGTGTTGCCGTCTGGAAGCACCAGCATTTTGATGATGCGGGCGACGGTGCCCGTTCGGTAGAGTTCCTCCACGGCGGGTTCTTCCGCCTGCGCGTTCTTTTGCGCCACCACTCCGATGATGCGATTTCCCTGATACGCTTTTTTAACCAGCTTGATGGATTTCTGTCTCCCGACCGTGATCGGTATTACCACGCCGGGAAACAATACTGTATTTTTTATCGGCAGAATAGAAAGCTCGCCCGGCAGGTCCTCCGGCTTCAGATCGCTCTCCTGTTCAGGGTTGATCATCTGAATCAGGTCGTCAGACTCCTCCTGCACCAATTGTATCGCTAACCTTTTAAACATTATATGGGATGTCAGTTTGACACAACAACGCAATTATTGTTGGTTTAATTCATAAAGAACTATCTGGACAATAGTAGTGCCAGCGGAGTTGTAAAAGAAGCAAAAATGTGACAACTTTAGTAGGAAACCGCCCCATTTAACACAAAAGGTCATTGAAAACCTGTTTTTTCATTGCAATTACCATTTTTTACCTTTTGACCCTTCCACCGCTTCAGGCGCAAAGGAAAAAAACCAAATTTAAGGCCGGCGGGGTCGTTCAGCTGAACGATAGCCTGACATCGTTCAGCCAATCTGGCATCTTCAACTTCC
>DASVOT010000626.1:0-7631 GCA_036383235.1 Chryseosolibacter sp. | reverse complement strand
GTTTCCTATAAGTGGATCCAGTACGGCGGTGCCGCTGCTACCCTGACGAATACCACTTCCCCGACGCTTTCGGTCAGCGGACTTAAGGACGGCAAGTATTATTTCCGCCTGACGGTGACTGACGACAAAGGCGCCACCGATTACGACAACGTGCTGGTTAATGTGACGAACTCATCCACAGCCTCGATCGAGACGGGCGGAGGAAACATTTATCCCGTAGCGTATGCCGGGCCGGACAAGCGGATCACCGACATCGTCAATTCGCTCAGGATATATGGCTCGGCAAAAGATTCCGACGGCCGGATCACATCGTACAAATGGGCTCAATACGGTGGCGACCCGGTAACGCTGACCAATGCTAATTCGCCAACCCCCACGGTCAGCGATCTTGAGCCAGGTAAATACTACTTTAAACTCACGGTCAAGGATGATGACGGAGCGCTCGACACCGACAGGATGCTCATCGTTGTGAGTGAAAGCTGATCACCGCGACATGAAGGTAAAATACAGGAAACCCATCGGAAGATGGGTTTTCTGTTTTTCAAGGCCTTCACTGCCAATCATCCGGGCCGTTTTAGGTGTCGCGTATCCTGCGTCCACGCCGTTGCTAAAACCCGGGATCGACCGCGTTTTTATTGGCCCGTTTTAAAAATGTTCGTCCGGTGATAATCACCCCATTCCTTGAGACCTTCAACGACTTTCTCGGCGGATCTGCATTTATTCGTTGCCGAATACCGGGCGAAGTCTTGCGTATACCCATGCCGTAGACTCACATTCACCACCGGCTGAGTCGAAAGCTGAGCCGGCGGTATCCCCTGGAAAACCAGCCTGCCAGCCGGCTGGAAGAACGGCATATTATTTTACCCGCGTGAGGCAGCGATATCTATGAGCGACAAAAAAAGCAATCTGTTGTGGTGGCAGGATGGAATCTTTTACCAGATCTATCCCCGATCATTCCAGGATAGCAATGGCGATGGGATCGGCGACCTGCCGGGCATCGTCACGAGGCTGGACTATCTCAGATGGCTTGGAATAAAAACAATCTGGCTCTCTCCTATCTACCCTTCTCCCATGATTGATTTCGGATATGATATTTCCGATTACCGGAATATTCATCCGCTGTTCGGCACGCTCGCGGATTTCGATGTGCTGCTGAAGGAAGTTCACCATCGCGGGATGAAGCTGGTCCTCGACCTTGTCCCGAATCACACATCCGACCACCATCCCTGGTTTCTTGAATCAAGGTCTTCACGAGACAATCCTAAAAGGGACTGGTATATATGGAAAGACCGCGGACAAGGCGGAGGTTACCCGAACAACTGGCTCGCTTCATTCGGCGGAAGCGCGTGGGAATGGGACGAGAAAACTGAACAATATTATTATCACGCGTATGACAAGTCTCAGCCAGACTTGAACTGGAGAAATCCGGAAGTTCAGGAAGCGATTTTTGACATCATGCGCTTCTGGCTTGACAAAGGCGTGGACGGCTTCCGGGTGGATGTGATGTGGCATATGATCAAGGACGAACAATTCCGCGACAATCCTCCGAATCCCGACTATAAACCGCATATGTCCACCGTTCACCAGCTTCTCTCTGTTTATTCCGCTGATCAGCCGGAGGTCCATGGCGTTGTTCGCAAGATGAGAGAGGTGCTCGATGCCTATGACGATCGCGTGATGATCGGTGAAATCTATTTACCTGTTGAGAGGCTCGTCGCCTACTATGGCAGTGATCTGAAGGGCGCGCACCTGCCTTTTAATTTTCAATTGATCTCACTTCCATGGCAGGCCTCCGACATCGCATCGGCAATGGCGCGGTACGAGGCAGCTCTTCCGGAGAAGGCGTGGCCAAACTGGGTATTGAGCAATCATGACCGCCCGAGGATTGTCAGCAGGGTAGGTCGCGAGCAGGCATTCGTCGCAGCCATGTTGCTCCTTACGGCGCGCGGTACCATCACGCTCTATTATGGGGATGAAATTGGAATGCGCGACGTGGCGATTCCCCTGGAGCTGATACAGGATCCGCGCGGCCGCAACATGCCGGACAAAAACCTCAGCCGCGACCCGGCACGGACTCCGATGCAGTGGGATGACTCCCCAAACGCAGGCTTTACGTCCGCCGTACCCTGGTTGCCGGTTGACCGCCTGTTCCCGACTGTAAACGTGTCACGGCAAAGAGAAGACCGGGACTCTCTGCTTGCCCTTTACAAACGCCTGATCGCACTGCGCCAAAGGGAACCGGCACTCACCGAGGGCGAGCTCGTTCCCTTGTACGCCGATGATCAACTGATCTCATATCTGCGCCAGACGGGTGGTTCGCGTTTCCTGGTTGCTCTTAATCTTACGCACCGCCCCTGTTATTTCAGACCGAAGGGACGGTCATTTGAAGGCATCGTTGAGATCGGTACCTGCCGGCATCGCGAAGGTGCTCATCTGAGCGGAGCCATTCCGCTGGAGGGCGATGAAGGAATTATTATAAGATTAAAATGATGAAACCCGGGTCCGCGCATCTTCCAATTTTCTGAGCCATGTCTTTCATTGATTCAATAAATTTTTGTGGCGCCACCTTCGGAGTGGATGGCAGATGTACTTTTCGCGTCTGGGCCCCGCTTAAGAAAAAAATGATGCTTCATTTTCCGGAGGTCCCGATGGACATTGGAATGTTGAAAAGTGACGACGGATATTTTACTGCCACGGCGGGGGAAGTGCAGGCTGACATGAAATATTTTTTTGTTCCGGACGACGGCCAAAAAATTCCCGACCCCGCGTCAGCGTATCAGCCCGATGGCGTACACGGTCCGTCCCAGGTAATAGTACATTCCGCGTTCAAGTGGACCGACGCGTCATGGAAGGGATTACCACTGAAGGAGCTGGTGCTTTACGAGCTTCATGTCGGCACGTTTACTCCCGCGGGGACTTTCGAGGCCATCATACCGCGTCTTGAAGAGCTGTCGGAAATTGGTATCAATGCCATTGAATTAATGCCTGTGGCGCAATTTCCTGGAAACCGCAATTGGGGATACGACGGCGTCTTTCCTTTCGCAGTACAAAACAGCTATGGCGGCCCCGGGGGATTGAAAAAGTTTGTGAACGCATGTCATCAGCAAGGCATTGCGGTAATAGTCGATGTTGTGTATAACCACATTGGACCTGAGGGAAACTATTTTAAGGAGTTTGCGCCCTACTTTACAAAGAAATATGTCACTCCATGGGGTGACGCCATCAATTTTGACGATGCATGGTGTGATGGCGTCCGTGAATATTTCCGCAACAATGCTCTCTACTGGTTTCATCACTATCATGTTGACGGTCTGCGGCTCGATGCGACGCACATGATATTCGACAATTGTGCCGTGCACTTCTGCCAGTACCTCAATGATGAGGTGCGCAAATTCCAGGAGTATGTGGCCAGGCCATTGTGCCTGATCGCAGAAAGCGATCTGAATAGTCCGCGCGTGGTCAATCCACCTGCCATCGGTGGTTACGGATTCTCCGGCCAATGGCTCGACGATTTCCATCATGCGCTCTATGTCATGCTCGATGCCGGCGCAAGGGAACGCTATATTGATTTCGGGTCAATGGAGCAGCTGGCGAAAGCGTACAAGGAGGGATTTGTTCACAGCGGAGAATATGTTCACTTCAGGAAGCGCAGGCATGGGTCGTCATCGAGTGGGATACCCGGTGATCAGTTTGTGGCATTCACCTGCAATCATGATCAGGTCGGAAACCGCCCCGATGGTCAGAGGCCCGGTGCATTCCTTAATTTTGAGAGGATGAGGCTTGCGGCGGCAGCGCTGATCCTTTCTCCTTACATACCCATGCTGTTTATGGGGGAAGAATATGGCGAACAATCCCCGTTCTATTACTTCATCAGCCACTCCGATCCGCAGTTGGTTGAGGCAGTGAGAAAAGGCAGGAAGCAGGAATTCAGTGAGTATCGAGGCTCCGGTAAATCTCCGGATCCGCAGCGCGAAGATACTTTTGAAAAGTCGAAGCTCAGATGGGAAGCGCGGACCAATGCCCGGTGCTCTGCGCTTCTCCTGTGGTATAAAAAGCTTATCTCCCTGCGCAATGAAATTCCGGCCCTGAAGAATTTTTACAAAAACGACATGGCCGTACATGTCATCATGGAATCAGCGCTCGCCATTCACAGGAGCGAGCCTGGAGGCAGAGGCCGTGTTTGGTATGTGCTGAATTTCAACGAGAAAGATATCGACTACACGGTGCCTGCGAATGCCTCCGGCTGGCAGAAGGTGATTGCCTCGCGTGAAACCGGCCCGGTGATGGGTGAACAGGCCGTTGCAAGCCTTCCAGCCAAACTGATGGCTGGATCCGTGGTCAGGATACCACCGCTTGCGCTGTGCTTCTACAAGAGCGCATCCTAGCTTTCGGGCATGCTTTTATAAGGTTTTCGCAGGCGAACTTAATATTGATCTATGCGAAATTACATTGATGAAATCGAAGCCGCTTATCTTACGTCGCGGCGACAAGGTGACAGGATGCGCGATCCTGCACGCGAGCGCAGCAGCCATGAAGACCGGCGCAACCGATATATGGAACTGCAGTCTCAGCCCGGGATACAACGTCATGGACCGGTAACGCAGCCGGACGAACACGCCCTCGACACCTACCGCCCGGCCGGCAGCAATTACAGCGAAGTGCTGCAACCCGATCACCGTGGCAAAGGGCCACGAAACTATAAACGTTCGGATGAGCGAATTAAGGAAATCGTATGCGATCGGCTGTGTGATCATCCGGATCTGGATGCTTCGGATATAGAAGTAGAGGTGAGGGATTCGAATGTCATTCTCAAGGGGCAGGTAAGGGAGAAACGCGATAAACGGTTGGCAGAAGATCTTGCTGAGAATGTAACGGGTGTTGCCAATGTGGAAAACCGGATTCGCGTGACGTCGCCGGCCGTGAAGTCGCTGCCTCGTTAAAAATTTGTCAGTTCCATTTTATAGCGGAAGATCTCGGACATTCGTATCGCCCGGAATTTCGCCTTCTCGGCTAAAGCTCCCGTGAAGAGATCGTCGACGGTTTGGTGGAACAGGGAAAGCCAGCGGTCAAAGTGCTGGTGTGTGAGCGGAAGATCCTGGTGTTTCGGGAAAGGGATTTCGTCGGATGCACCCTCCTCAAGATCGAGCAGGACATTGCCCCAATACCGGTAAAGGGGATCAAGGGGACTATGATGGGATCTGAACCGTTTTGCGAAAATCGGCGACAACAATTCGTCATTCTCGGCGCGGCTGTAAAAGGTATCGACCAGCAGGCGTATATCCGAAATATCGTTGATCTCTTTTTTCTGGGTAAAAGACATGGCTAGTGTTCAGTTCGTGTGAGCGGGGTGTTAACGTTTTAATAAAAATGTTTCGCCTTTGGCCAGCCCATTCGCCAGGTCCTGGATGTTGTTGTTCTTTAACATTTCTGTCAGCCTGTCGCGGATGGCTTTGTACTCAAAATGGATCGGGCAGGGTTTGCGTTCCGAACAATTCTTTATGCCCAGTCCGCAGCTCAGAAACAGGCCGTCTCCGTCGATCGCTTTTACAATATCGACGAGCGCGATCCTGGACATCTTCCTGTCAATGTAAAACCCTCCGTTTGGACCTTTGGCAGAAGAAACGATCCCTTTTCTAACGAGCAATTGCAGCACTTTCGCGATGAAAGGTTCCGGCGTGTCGGTGAAACGCGCAATCTCCTTTATTCCCGCCTTTGATCCGTCTCCGGTTTTTGAAACGATGTACATCATCGCGCGTATCCCATACTCACAGGCCTTTGAAAACATACGGTATTATCTGTTAAATTGTTTCAAATATTTTTTCTCGCGCCTCTCTCATTCGAACGTTCCTCAAACATCCCTCAATTGAAGCGCAGTTCCATCGATATAAAATAAAAAACGATCGGTTACGTCAACGCCGGGTGCAGATTATACAGAGGCCGGTTCACCCCGCGGCCCGACGGCCGGTGAAGATACGCAAAGCGATTTTAACAGTGAACTTCCCAGGTAGCCATGTTAAATCTTGCTTCCATTTCCAGGGCCCTCGGAAAAAGGAAGTCATCTTCCAGGCTGCGATACATGCGCAATTCTTTTTCCAGGTCCTTCATGGCGGCATACGTAATCCGGAATGCGTTGCAGGAACAATCGGCAGGTACATGATAGTGATGGGTAAGATCATCCAGTTTCCTGAGGGATTCGTCTTGCGCCGGGTGATCTGAAATCATTTCCCGAATGGGGCTTTTGGCCGACCGGTATATGCTGGTGTTGATTCTTTTTCCCTTCTTTACCATTTCACGGATATAGGGAAAAAGAATGAATGCCTCATGCTGCATCTGGACCGTGAGCCGCGCAGTGAGCGCTGCAAAGGTGCGATTGACCTGCTCCTGTTCCGGGTGCTTCCTTCCATGCACCCGTACGACGCGGGCCAGGTTCGTTTTTATGAACGCGATGCTTTCAGAGGTGCTGCTGTGGTAGTGCTTCTCCAGAAAACGCGTCAACTCGTCAATGCGCATGGAGGCAACAGCGGTCAGCTGCTCATGCGACTGTTCTGCTGCCTTGATTTTTTCTACCAGCCGGCGGGCCGGCACGCCGGCATCCCGGCAGGCATCCTTCAAGGTCTTGTGTCCCTCCGTACAGAAGTCGATCTGATAGCCGGCCAGAATTTTCGCCGCTGTCAAATTGCCGTCAATGATGTGACTGATGGTGTCTTCGACGTCGATTTTCATTGCTTGTGCGTTTCTCTTGTAAAGATACAGCACAGATTGCAAAAAAAGGATAAAAAAGTCTTTTATTATGACTTTTTGTGCGCCGGGGGGGCCGCCTCCATTTCCTAAGCGAAAAAAATGTCAGGAAAATTGACAGAATTACCTGCGCGTCTCTGTCAGAATAACTGTCACCCCTCAGTTTTGGAATCGGTTGCGAACAGAGAGAGGCAGTATTTCCGAACGGCACAGAATTTGAAAAATCGCAGATCGGAATCGCGGTTCCCTGTTAGATTCAAGTTTACATGTTTAACCAAAATTCTGAAAGGAGGAGTTTAATTATGAAAAACCTGGTCAAATCAAACGGAACTTTATTCCCGGCGCTCCCTTCATTGTTTGACGATTTCTTCACCCGGGATTGGTTGGATTCTTCCGTTGCTAACTGGCGTGTTCCCGGTGCTACCTTGCCGGCCGTTAACGTTATGGAGACCAATGACGATTTCAGAATCGAAGTCGCAGCTCCAGGCATGAAACGCAGTGATTTCAAGGTAGAGCTGGACAACAACGTGCTCACCATCTCATCGCAGAGAGAAGACAGCAACCAGGAAAAGGACGAGAACGGAAATTATACGAGACGGGAATTCAGCTATCAGTCATTCCAGCGCAGTTTCTCGTTGCCTGAGAAGAAGGTACTCGGCGAGAAGATCTCTGCGCGGTATGTCGATGGAATCCTTCATGTGACGGTTCCTAAATCGGAAGATGCCAAGGTGAAGCCCGTAAAACAAATAGCAGTGGCATAAAACAAGGCTGTTAAGGCTGTCCTGAAACCGGGATTTCCAAAACGAACGGATAACGAATGAAGAGGCGGTATCAACGTACCGCCTCTTTTTTATTCAGGCCTAAAACAGGGAAAGTGGCGACAATGCGGCACC
>DASVOT010000625.1:0-5292 GCA_036383235.1 Chryseosolibacter sp. | reverse complement strand
CGGGTCCGGCCTTAACTCGCTGCTGCGCGATGAAGACCATGCCCGGGAATTTCTTGTCCGGCATCTGGACAAGCTTCTATATGGAAGTGACTGTGCTGATGCAGTGGGTGGAAACGATGAATGCGACGGGGCAAAGATCATTGCGGCGATCAGAAGGCTATCCCGCGACAAGAAAATAGAACGCAAGATCCTCTATAAGAACGCAAAAAAATTATTCCGTCTTTGATTTGGAAAATAATCCCTGAACACTATGGAGATCCCGAAAAGAAGTTTTACCAGGCGTGAATTTTTAAAAAAGAATTCACTGGCCGCAGGTGCGGGCGTGGCCTTAGGCATGGGCATTCCCTCCGTGCCATTGTTTGCAGGTGCCATCAACAACTCCGACACCCCGGCAATCCTCGGAGGAACACCGGTCCATCGCGGGGACTGGCAACGATGGCCGGTCTGGAACCCCGAAACGGATGAGAAGCGCGTCCTGGAGGTACTGCGAAGCGGGGTATGGTCAAGAGCGGAGGTGGTGACAGAGTTTGAGGCTGCCTGGGCAAAGACGATGGGAGCGAAGCGCTGCCTTACCGTCGTGAATGGGACTAACGCATTGATTTGCGCCATCGCCAACTTCGATATCGGCGCAGGCGACGAGGTCATCGTCCCTCCGTACACGTTTATCGCCACGATACAAGCCGTGTTGCAGAACGGCGCGATTCCCGTATTCGTCGATACCGATCCCGAGACATTCCAGATTGACGCCAGGAAGATCGAAGAGAAGATCACAGGGCGAACGCGCGCTATTCTGCCCGTTCACCTCGCGGGGTTACCGGCGGACATGGAACGCATTATGGCAATCGCGCGAAAGCACAATCTCCTTGTGATCGAAGACGCATGCCAGGCATGGCTGGCGGAAGTGAATCACAAAAAAGTGGGAACGATCGGCAATGCAGGGTGCTTCAGCTTTCAGAATTCGAAACACATTCCCATGGGCGAGGGCGGCGCCGTAGTCAGCGACGACGATGAATTCATGGACAAGTGCTTTTCGTATCACAGCTTTGGAAGTCCCTACGGAGCTGTTGGAGGCGACTCGGGCTCCGGTATTGTACGGCTGGGGACCAAGCTGCGCCTGACCGAGTACCAGGCGGCCATGGGGCTGGCCCAGCTGAAACGGCTTGAGGATCAATCGAAGACCAGAAGTGAAAATGCCGCCTACCTGACGTCGTTGATGAAGGAGATTCCGGGCATCGCTCCGCATACGCTTTACCCGGAGGTTACGCGGGCGGCGTTCCATCTGTACCCTTTCCGATACCAGAAAGCAGAGTTCATGGGTTTGTCGCGCGACTCCTTCCTGAAGGCCCTTCGCGCCGAAGGGGTACCCTGCTCGACGGGTTATACTCCGCTGAACAAGATGCCGTTCCTTGGAAACGCATTCCGTACAAAAAATTTCCAGCGCATGTATTCGAAGGAAATGTTGAATATTGAAAAATATTATGCTGACAACGAATGTCCGGAGAACGACCGGCTCTGCAACGAGGAAGCAGTGTGGTTCACCCAAAATATGCTGCTGGGACCGAAATCGGATATGAACGATATTGCCAGCGCGATCGGTAAGATCCGGAAGAACGCGGCAAAAATAAAACAACAAATCGGTTGAGGAAGATGAGTTTAAATGATCGCGGCCGGATTTGTTTCCTGGCCTTACCGGGGAGAGTACCGCTTGAACAGAACAACAGATGAACCATTCTGATCCGCCGGTGGACGATAGACTGAAAGTCGGGTATGCGCACGCGCTGGCTGCCAGGCACTACTTCTCCGGTTTTGAACAGGCCCACGATACGTATAATGCCCTTTCGACCGCAAGCGATGGCAAGCTCTACTACATACTGTCTTCTCAATCCATTGACCGGGGCGGGCAGATGTTTTGTTATGATCCTGATACCGATGCAATAAAATACCTCGGCGATCTTTCCGAGATTTGTGGCGAAAGCAAACAACACCTGATCCCCCAGGGAAAGAGCCACGTGGATTTCCACGAACGCGACGGCAAGCTGTATTTCGCCACCCATGTGGGATTTTATGAGAACGTCGATGGCATGGAAACGCTGCCGCTCCATCCGCCAAAAGGTTACCAGCTCTACAGGGGAGGTCACATCGTTTCCTGCGATCTGTCGACCTATTCCTTTGCCGATCTCGCCGTTGCTCCCGCGGGGGAGGGCATCCTCACAATGACGATGGATGAGACACGGGGTCACATCTATTGCATAACCTGGCCGCGGGGTTACTTTATTCATTATGACCTCAACCTTGGCACCCTGACCAACCACGGGCCGGTGTCGCTGGAAGGAGAAGCGGGCCGTCCCGGAAAGGATTACAGGGTATTGTGCCGCTCGATGTTTGTCGATCCGAGGGATGGCGTCGTGTATTATTCCAGCGCTGATGGCGATATCTTCTCATACAGCCCCACCGTTGGAGCGGTGGCGAAACTTGATCGCCCGAACCTGAGGCTTGATTATTTCGGTCAATACGACCCTTCCCGGCCCGGCGACATGGCTTACAACTGGAGAAAGATCTTCTGGCATCCCGTGGAAGAAGTGGCCTACGCCGTTCACGGTAACTCCGGGTATCTTTTCCGGTTCGATCCGCGCAAAAAAAATGTTGAGATCGTAGAACGCATCACGTCCATGCCTTCCAGGACCAGCGGCATGTTTGATCAGTTCAGCTATGGCTACCTCGGTTTTCAACTGGGGCCCGACAAGGAAACAATTTACTATCTTACGGGCGGACCGGTTTTCGCCAACGGCCATCGAGTAAACGGCACCAAGCGAATTTCGAAGGGCGACGCCCGGGGCCTTGAAAACCTCCACCTCGTCACGTATCATCTCCCTTCCCGGAACTATCGCGATCACGGTCCGATTTTCTATTCCGACGGCACTCGACCGACCTACGTCAACACCATAGCCGTCACAAAAACGGGAGACGTGTTCATGCTTGCGCGATACAACCACGAAGGAAGGGTCATCCAGGACCTTGTGAAGATTCCCGACCCTTTCCAGCAGCCGAAAACAACTTTGAAACAGTACCTGACCTGAATCCGAAATCAATATCCATGACCCGATTTATTCACATTCTTCTGCTTGTATCGCTCGTATTGTCATTTTCCTGCAAGGAGCCGCGCTATCCGGATGCGCTCAGCACGCAGGAAGCATTGAACAGTTTTCACCTCCGCGACGGATTCAAGATTGAACTCGTTGCGGCCGAACCGGTGGTTCAGGATCCCGTGGAGATGGTATTTGATGAGAATGGAAACGCATTTGTTGTCGAAATGCCGGATTATCCATTCATGCCTGAAAATGGCAAGGGAACGGGCAGGATAAAGGTCCTTCAGGATAGCGATGGCGATGGCAGGATGGACAAAGCCACCGTGTTTGCCGATTCGATCCTGGAGGCCACCAGCCTGCTGCCGTGGAAGGGAGGATTGATCGTGACGGCTGCACCCAATATCCTTTACCTCAAAGACACCGATGGAGATTTACGCGCCGACAGCACCGAGGTGCTCTTCTCGGGATTCTTTGAGAACAATTCCGAAGCCCAGATCACAAGCCTTCGTTTCGGCGTGGACAACTGGATCTATGCCGCCAACAACGGCCAGGCCGGCACGGTTCACTTTCGCAGGGAGCCGGATGCGCCAGCCCTCAATATGAGCGGCTCTGACTTCCGGTTCAGGCTTGACCGCGGCCAGTTCGAGTTGGAAACAGGTAATGCCCAGTTCGGCCTGACGATGGATGACTGGGGTCATCGCTTTATCACCCAAAATACTCTTCACATCCGGCAGGTAATAATTCCCTGGCGGTACCTGCACCGGCACGGGAATATGCCCACAGCCAGCCCGTTGCTGAACATTTCCGACCATGACCTGGAGATGTTCCAGGAGACACCCGCGCCTTACTGGCGCGCGGAAAGGACGCGTCGGCGTCAGAAGCAATACGCGGAAGAACACCTCGACCGGGTAGAATATGCAGAAGATCATTTTACCGGATGCTCGGGCGGCACGGTCTACGATGGCGGCGCATTTCCATCAGCGTATTACGGAAATGTGTTCACCGGTGATGTTTCAGGGAATCTTATCCACCGCGACGTATTGACCCCCCAGGATACCACTCCTTCCCTGATTGCCCAGCGGGATGAAGGGGAAAAGACAAGAGAATTCTTGTCCTCCACCGATTCATGGTTTCGCCCGGCAAGCTTTGCCGTGGGTCCGGACGGCATGCTCTACGTTGTCGACATGTACAGACAACATATCGAAACACCGGTGTCGATTCCCGAAGACCTTAAGGCCGACATGGACTTCATGAATGGCAGTGATAAAGGAAGGATTTACAGGATTGTGCCTGACGGTCAGCTGGCCGCTCGTGCCAACGCGCCCAGGCTGAGGGAGATGGCGTCCGGTGCCCTGGTGAAACTGCTCACTCATCCGAACGGGTGGTACCGCCTTCAGGCTCAAAGGCTACTTCTTGAACGCCACGACCCTTCGGTTGTTCCTGCGCTGAAGGAATTGTTTGCAGCAGACCAAAATCCCCGCACCCGACTGCATGCGCTCTATGCGCTTGAAGGATTGAATGCGCTGAATCCGGCGCTGGTGTCCAAAGCTATGCAAGACGCGCATGCAGGTGTGCGCATTCATGGGCTGATCCTTGCCGAACGATATCCTGAGCTGTTGCCGCAGGTGGTTTCGGCGCTGGGCGATTCTTCCATACACGTCGTTCTGCAGGCGACACTAAGCGCCGGGCAATTCCCGGGCAAAGAAGTGATTGCCGGCCTTGCCCGGGTGATCAAGAGGGCGGGCTCCGATCCGTGGATCCAGATGGCAGTCCTGAGCTCGAAAGCCGGATCGTCAATCGACGTTCTCCAGGAACTGGTCCGGCTGGACTTCTTCCAGGAAGATCGTCCGTGGAAGGCCAGGTTTCTGGAAGACCTTGCTTTCACCGTCGGCAAAGAAAATCAGCCTCAGAATATAAGTCGACTCCTGGCGTTTCTCAAACAGCCTGCCATCGCCGGAAATGGTCAGTGGCAGATTGCGGGCGCCAGGGGATTGTCAACCGGTCTCGGAAAAGCCGAAGGGGTACGGCCGGAAGTGACCGAACTATTGAAAGCCATGCACATGGAGACGGGAGACGAGGCCCGAACGGCACTTGCGGACCTCTCGAAGTATTTCAGTCACATATAAATTCTGTTGAGGATGAGAGAAGTATGCGGCAACCCGCGGAGGAATTTTATGATCAAAACTATTGCATTGTTGACCGGAGG
>DASVOT010000624.1:0-8248 GCA_036383235.1 Chryseosolibacter sp. | reverse complement strand
TGTCAAGCTGAACAAAAACAATGTTCCCGAAGAAAAGGATATGCTCACGAACTTTAAGCTCTGGTGGGCGCGTTTGTTCAGAAAGAACGAAACGCAACCTGATCATCTAAAAGAAAAGGAGCGAAAGCCGCGCTACGATAAAGGCGAAGCCGGTATGTGGTATGAGTAAACTTCAGGGGATGGATTGGATCACATTGAAAGATTTGAAGCAACTGGATGAAATCCGTGCGCAATCAAAGGAACAACCGGTTTTGATATACAAGCACAGCAGCCGCTGTAGTATCAGCCGGACTGCGTTTGACCGGCTGGAGCGCAAATGGGATTCCGGCGCGGTCGCCGGCATGAAAAGGTATTTTCTGGATCTCATCAGCTACCGGGAAGTTTCAAATCAGATTGCCGAGCAGTTTCTGGTTGAACACCAGTCGCCCCAGATTCTGGTCATTAAGGACGGGCAATCCATACTTGATCTTTCTCATTATGAGATAGATTTTGAGCATATCCGCTCGGTTTTAAGCGCCGATCAGCCGAAATAAGCGTTTGTGGGGTTACTTCATCTCCTCAGTGTCCATACAATCAAGATGTTGGGCCGGGTTGATATAAGATTAGAGATCCTTTTGAAATGCTGAATTAAAGTATAATTTTATCTGAAACTTTAAGCTAAATGAAGCGCGCTCAGTTCTTTGCCGTTTTGATTGGTTGCTCAATTGCTTTTCCCCTGGCAGCGCAGACGCAGGACAGTTATGAATACCAGACTGAATTCACCTGGGGAATAAATAAAAATACTTTCGGCGGATTGATCGGAGGCTTCGTATTCAAAAAAGCCTACAAGATCAGCGATCGCGTATTACAGACCTACGGCCTGGAGGTGATGAATGTTAAGCATCCACAGGAGTCGCGTCAGCATTCCCAGAGCACCGGAAACTTCTTTATCTACGGCAAGAGCAATTACCTGTATGCCCTGCGTTTCCAGTATGGGCGCGATTATATCCTCTTTAAGAAGGCCCCGCAGCAGGGGGTGGAGATCAAAGCTGTATTTGGCGCGGGCCCTTCCATCGGTGTGGTTGCTCCCTATTACGTTGAAACCGGCGGCGATGCGGGAGGCATTGTAACCATCCGGAAACAATACACTCCGGAAATCAGACCGGAGGAGATCTATGGCCCGGGAAGGTTGTTCGAGGGCCTTGGCGAATCTAAAATCAAGATCGGCGCCAACGCAAAGGCGGCCATGAACTTTGAGCTGGGCACCATTAAAAGCCAGGTGACGGGTTTCGAGGCCGGCTTCGTGCTCGACGCTTATACCAGCAAGGTCGAGCTGGTGCCCACGGCGAAAAATTATTCAGTTTTTCCCGTACTGTTCTTCACGCTCTTCTACGGCGGAAGGAAGTAACGCACAACGAAACTCATGAATTATTTCCCGTCCGCGACTACCTCAGAACAAATCCCAGAATCAGTCCGCCGACAATGATAAAAGGCGCCGGGATCCTGGTAAAAACCAGAAGACAGAAAGTCACGATCGTGACTCCGAAATTCAGCAAGGTATTTTCCAGAGGTTGAAACAGGATGATTGCCGCCGCGGCGACGAGGCCGGCTGCCGCAGCGGTGATGCCTTCAAGAGACGCCCGTACGGGCCGGTATCTTTTAAGGCCATCCCAGAAACGCATGACAAAGAATATCATGAACGTGCCCGGCAGAAAGATGCCCATCGTCGCCATGAAGGCTCCCAGGATTTCCCCCGGCACACCATACCTGCGCGCGGACAGCGCCCCGATGTAAGCGGTGAAAGAAAACACCGGCCCTGGTAACGCCTGGGCTACTGCATATCCGGAAAGGAACTCGTCGTGTGTCAGCGGCGTGTGAAAAGGTTTGGGAGAATACCGCTGTTTTAGTCTCGTCCGCAGAGCGGTGACCTTGCTGTGGTCTTCATCTTTCACTTCGACAAATTCCGTATACAGCATGGGCGTGAGCACCTGGCCGCCGCCGAACACGAGGCTTCCGCTTCGATAGAAATTCTCAAACAACTTTACGGGCAGCGCCTTCGTAATACCGCCCAGCGCCGCGGCAAAGATGAAGACGCCCGCCCACAGAAGCAGGTTGGCCCAGCTCACCTTCAGCTTTTCCTTGTCCGCCTTCGGCTGCGACCTGAATTTCATCGACGTGACAAGACCGGCCCCGACAATGATCAAGGGATAAATGTATGGCGTCTGAACATAGTAGGAGGCCACGGCGGCAATGATCATGAGGCCAATTCCGGTTTTTGTGTTAACCGTACGGAGGCTGATCATGTAGGCGCCATAACTGACGAATCCCACCGCCATGGGCTGTATGTAACGCGTAAATTCAATGGACCAGTGCTTTTCCTGGATGCTGGTCATCACCAGCGCCGCCGCGGTCATGAACATCACCGCGGGCATTACCCACACCAGTAACGTCAGGTACGCCAGGTTCGGCCCTCCCCCCTTGAATCCGACCGCAATGAGCGTTTGAGTCGATGCCGGCCCGGGAAGAATTTGGCATAGCGAGTTGATCTCCATGAGCTCCGCTTCCGTGAGGTATCCCCGCCTGTTCACCAGCAGTTTATGATACAGGGCAAGATGCGCCTGCGAGCCCCCGAAAGTCGTCAGCGCCAGGACCAATATGTCGCGCAGGAAAATGTGATATCTGACTTTTTGGACCAAGGGCTGTTTAAGGTCTTCTGTAACTATACTGGAAGCGGTGCTCGCCAGGAGTCTGTCGTCACCACCTGACTGTCACCTGAACACTTTCAATCTGCATTGCCACTCCCCTTCGCTGCTCATTTCTTCAATCCGATTTCAGCTAATCGCTGATCGAGAAATTCTCCTGCCGTAATATCCTCCCACCTTTTCGGACTTCCCGGGCTCACACAGTGCGGAAGAACCGCCAGGCTCATCTCCGGGCGCGGATGCATAAAAAAAGGAATCGAATACCGGGGAGTATTCATTAACTCCCGCGGCGGATTAACCACGCGGTGGATGGTAGACTTCAGCTTTCCGTTGGTCAACCGTTCCAGCATATCCCCTACGTTCACGACCAGTTGATCGGGCAAGGCGGTGATGGGAATCCATTTGCCATCATGTCGCAAGACCTGGAGGCCTTCGGCGCTCGCTCCCATTAGCAATGTGATGAGATTTATGTCGCCGTGCTCGGCGGCGCGCACGGCGTCGGCGGGAACCTCTTCGGGCCGGTCGATCGGATAATAGTGAATGGGTCTCAGGATGCTGTTGCCGTTCTTTATCTTATCCTCGAAATATTCCTCCCGCAGTCCGACAGAAAGCGCAATGGCGCGGAGCATACAGGCACCTGTCTTCTCAAGCAGTTGATAGGCCTTGACCCCGGCATCGCGCAGCTCCCGCACTTCTGCCGGCCAGACGTTCGCAGGATAACCCTCTGCTGCCAGTCCCGGCGCGCTCAACTCCTGGCCTATGTGAAAGAATTCTTTCAGGTCGCCGGTGTTTCTACCCTTTGCGTGTTCCTTACCTTTTCCGATATACCCCCGCTGCCCCGCCAGGCCTGACCGCTCATACTTGCTTTTAACCTCATCAGTCAGGGCAAAAAATTTCCGGATAGCCGCATAGACCTGCGTCTGGAGTTCAGGATTCAGAAAGTGATTACGGATGGCGACAAACCCGATGTTGTGAAAGGCCGCGCCCAGATCGGCGACAAAACGAGCCTTGGTCTTCTGGTCGCCGGCATAAAAATTCTTCAAATCAAGCGATGGAATTGCGTCATAGAGTATTTCTTCCATGTGGCCGAGCGAATTGACAACCGCAAGCTAAGACATTTTCTCTAAAATCAGCATTAGGTCCCGGGCAGACTAATTCAAAATTCCGCAGTAGTCGTAAGTCTTGTCGATGTTGATAAAAACATCCTGCCGGGCGTCCAAAAACCATTTTTCAAGCACCTTGTTTTTCTTCTCATTCAAAGCGGCGACTTGAATCTTATGATAATCGTCCTTGAGTGACGCCTGATGTGGAGGGATTCGCGACTTATAGTAAAGAATCCTGACGGCATCTTTGCCTTCTTCCGTCCGGTAAACGATGGGCCTGGAGATATCGCCCACCTTCATGGAATCGATCCTGAAAAAAACACCCGGATCAAGCTCGTCGACGGTCAGGCGCAGCCCGCCATCGGAGTCTGAAAAGTACCCTCCGTTGCCTTTTGTGCCCGCGTCGTCGGAGTATTCCTTGGCGGCCTTTTCAAAAGTCAGGCTGTCGTTCAAAACCGCCGTGCGTATGCTGTCGAGAAAAGCGGAAGCCGTCTTCAGATCCTCTTCCGACGGCTTGGGTGAGATGAGAATATGCCGCGAATTGTATTCGTTCCCACGGCGTTCAATGAGCTGCATGATGTGCATGCCGAAGGGTGATTCAAAAGGCATCGAGACCTCACCGGGCTTCAGCCGGAACGCAACCGCTTCGTATTCGGGCACCATTCGGCCGCGGCCCACCCAACCCATCTCGCCATTGTTGGAAAGGACAGACGGATCGTTTGAGTACTTTCGCGCAAGCGTGGCAAAGTCTTCACCTGCGAGGATCCGGCTGCGGATATCCAGTAACTGATTACGGGTTTGCGCTTTCTGCTCCGGGCTCACCTTCGCTTCCTTTACGATCTGCGCCACTTCCACGGAAGCGGAGAAATAAGGAAGACTGTCTTTTGGGATCCGGTTGAAAAATCGTTTTACCTCGGAAGGAGTGACGGTAAGGTCGGCGGTAATTTCATCTTCCATTTTTTGAACGATCATCTGCTCGCGTATCTGATCCCGGAGTTCCGCCCGGATCTGCTCAAGGGGTTTACCATATAATTCTTCCAGCTCCAACGCCGTCCTTCCCGACTGTGAAAGGATGATATCCATTCTGCGCTGTGTGTTCGCATCGACATCCGCGTCCAGCACGACGACGGAATCTATTTCAGCTTTCGCCAGCATCAGCTTATTTCGGGTCAACAACGCCAGCATTTCGCAGCGGGCCTGCTGGGAAGGCGCGTTGCCATTCGTCAGGTAGTCCTGGTACATCCGGTCCAGGTCGGATTTCAATACGATATAGTTGTCCACCTTCGCGATAATTTCATCCACGACAAACCCGTCGCTTTCCTGCGCCATTCCGCCGAGGGGCACTAAGCTTGTCAGCAGCAGAAAAACTCCGGCTGCCAGACCATTCATTCTATTGGGATATGATTTCAAAATCTTTGCGTTCAAGTGCATTTTCATAGACCTCATCCTCCAGTTTTTTGGCAAGTTCTACCTTCCTTTTATTCAAAATGATATTTTTAATCTCGTCCGTAACGAACTCGAGCGGCGAAACATTATCCGAGATCCGGTACTCGTCCACTTTCAGAAAATACAAGTAGTTTTCGTCCTCCGTCTCATAATATGGGTTCGCCTTCAGGAACTGTACTTTGTTCGGGATTTCCATCAGCGGCGAGTTTCTCACCAGGTCGTCAAATATCATCCACGTCGAGTCCGAGATGTGGTAGGCGACAGAAAAACTCAGGCAGAAAGACTTGAGACTCTTCATGTC
Source organism: Chryseosolibacter sp. (assembly GCA_036383235.1). Classification (GTDB taxonomy): domain Bacteria; phylum Bacteroidota; class Bacteroidia; order Cytophagales; family Cyclobacteriaceae; genus Chryseosolibacter. The sequence continues at coordinate 2,717 of DASVOT010000624.1, read as the reverse complement.
GTCTTCGTCCTGCGAAAAGATCCATTCCTTGAGCTTGCTCATCTTCGGCGCATTTTTTGGCACCTTGATGAAAGTGGCCCTCACGATATTCTGTTTCAGGATGAAGTTATCGATGTTGTTTTTGTAGTAGGCTTCGATTTCGGAGTCGTTGAAAGTAGTGTCAAGATGTTGCTTGATGTAATACGACTGATACTCGTACGCAATGAGGCTGTAGCGGTAATCGAGGATTTTCCGCTCGACTTCCGCCTCGTTGATGTTGATCTTGCGGGCGGCCTCCTGTATCAGGAGCTCTTTTCTGATCCAACTGTCTACGTAGGCTTCCACCCTCGCCGCGCTGTCTTCCTTGGTCGATCCCAAAGCGGCTATTCCTATCAGCTCGTCCTTGAACAGGAACGTATTATTGACACGCGCAACCGCCTCGCGATTCTCCAGCTCATTCAGCCCCTTTCGCTTCATTCTGATGAAATCACAGCTGCCGGCCACGAGAGATAAAAGCACGATAAGAAAGAAAATCCTTGACATCTATAAGTTGTTGTGGTCTTTTGAGCGCGCCAGCTCCCCAAAGACCTCTTTTTTAGCCTTTTTTTTCACTTTCACCCCAAATTTAGCTTTAAGTTCCTTTATCCATGCTTCCTCCAGAAAAGTTTGATAATCGGAGATCACCGATGCCCTCGCTTCACCGAAGGTTTTCGGCCCTGGAGGCAGGATTGTTTCCACTTCAACGAGGTAGCTCGCACCGCCGTTCTCGGTCAGATATGCTCCCGGCGACCACTCAACGTTCGACAAGATACTCCGGTCACCCTTTTCGAAAGGGCCGGTCTGCACCTTGATCCCGTGGCGGGTAATGTAGTTACGGGCGCTCGTATCGCCAGCAAGCAGCAGGTTTTTCAAGGCTTCCAGATCTTCCCTCGAAGGCGAAGTATATATCCTTCCCGCTATGCGCTCACCGGCCTGATAGCGGCCGGCATGCGCGCTGAAATAATTCCTCTGTCCGACCGTATCCTCCATCGCGCGGTTCCACACCTCCTTTTCCATAATCGCGAACAACAGTATCCCCTCATAATACTCCCTGAGCAGCCATTTGTAATCCGGCGATTCGAGCATGACCCGGTCTTCAAGCAATTGCGCCTGCGCCTCGTCGATGTATTGATTGAAGAGTTGCTCAAGATATTCGCCTGGCGAAAGCGATACAGGCCCGTTGTGCGACGACGCATAGTCCAGGAAGGCCTTTACCGTCGCAGGCTTGTTGCCCATTGTAAACAATGTCGCGTGCTCAAGTGAGCGGTCAATTTCCGGGTTCCATTTCCCCTTTGTCAATGAGCTGTCAGCCAGCGCCATTACCTTCGACCGGATGGCGGCGTCCTCCGAGTAGCCGAATTCTTTTTTCATTCTTTCGCGCACGGCCTGGCGGGAAATGGTCACGCGTTCATCGCGGCTAACGCGCTGGGTAAGCGATCCCTTCATTTCTTCAAGTGGAGGCAGTGGAATTTTGGATTCCAGCCTGATGATGTGCCACCCATACCGGGTTTGAAAAGGGTCGGAGATTTCGCCCTTCTCGCGGAGGGAAAACGCCATGTCCTGAAATTCGGGAACGGAATTCATGGCCCCTACTCCAAAAGGCCGCAACCTCCCCCCCTTGTCTTTCGTGCTGAGGTCTTCCGAGTATTGGCTGCACGCCTCTTCCCAATCCATTCCCTTCTGAAGTTTATCGTAGACATCGAAGATCGCGTTCTTTGCCTTTTCATCGGCGGCTCCGCCTCCGGTCCGGATCATGATGTGCGACACCTCAACCTCCCCCCTGGCGGGCTGGCGGTCCAGCACCTTGATGATATGATAACCGTACTGTGTTCGCACCGGCTCGCTGATTCCCCCCACCGGCGTGCCGTACGCCGCTTGCTCGAAAGGAAACACCATTTGCATGGCCGTGAAATATCCGAGATTGCCCCGTGTTGTTTTGGCGCCGGGTTCGTCCGAGTACCGGGCGGCCAGGTCTCCGAAATCCTCCCCTGCCAGCGCGCGCCGCCGCAGGTCCGAAATCTTTTTATACGCCTCCAGCGTGTCTGCCGGCGGTGCATCGGGCTTTAAGGCGACCAGCAAGTGCGAAGCGTTCACCTCTTCCTTCAGCCTGTTGTAAGTAACGACGACAAGGCTATCCACAACCCTGGAGTCAGGAAGGTAGGGCTTCAACAACTCCTTGCGGTATGTTTGATATTCCTTTTTAAATGCGGCCGTGGTGTCCATCCCGCGTGACAGCGCTTCTTCCACCTTCAACTTGTAGTTAATAAAAAGATTGAGGTACTCCTCCATCTTTTCCCCGGTGTACTCATCGGGTGTATGCCTGTGATTCTTGCGATAGAGATACAGAAACTCCTCGGTGCTGACGGGCTTTTTGCCGATAAAAAAAAGCGCTGAGGAAGATCCGTTGTGGTTGGCCTGGGCCTGGACTAAAAAAACAATCAGGGAGGAAAGCAGTGCGATCGCCGCACTTCTTTTGAACAGCGTCATTCGTAATTATTTGTAATGGATCTTTTTAATTAACCGGCACACATTCTTGCCGCTGCGGTTTTGATATTCAATTTTGTCCATAATGGATTTGACCAGGCGAATTCCCAAACCGCCCTTTCTCTTCTCATGAACCAGATTCCCCAGTTCCGGTTCCGCGAACTGGTTTATATCAAACGTATTTCCATCGTCGATTATTTCAAATACGATCGGAT
>DASVOT010000623.1:0-5177 GCA_036383235.1 Chryseosolibacter sp. | reverse complement strand
CCGCGAATGGGTGAAGCAAAAGATGCCTGTCAGCAAAAAGTAAAATCGACGCCAGTCTGAAACCCGATGCAAGGCGGAGCGATCATATTAGTCAGTTTTGCCGGCTCCCGTTGCAAAAAAAAAGGCCGCGTTCAGCGGCCTTTTTTATCGTTCAACGTTCAGGCTATGGATTGATGGGTAAAGCCGTTGCGCCATAATTTGCATAATTCACCTTTGGCACGCTTGCACCGAATTTGGCGTTGATCGCATCTATAAAAATATTGGCGATAAAAGCGTAGCCGCGGCTGTTGGGATGCATGCCGTCTTCGGAATATATCCCGGTAGGAGGATTGATGTTCGGTGTGAGCGTAATGTTGTTTCCGATTGCGGCCTTGTTGGTAAGGAATGCCGTAAAAGCCGCGTTCACGTCTGCAAGGGCCACGCGGGTGGAATTGGCGGCGGCTACATCCGCAATGGCGCTGTTGTAGGCGATCCTGGCTTCTTCGATCGCGGCGATCTCCGACGGTATCAACGCATACCGGTCTTCCAACGGAACACCTATGCCCCGGACCGATGCAGGGTTCGCAGGATCGGCTAAAGTGCCAAGCACGCTGCCGGCAGCAAGCGGAATGATGTCGCCAGCCGTGGTCTGACGTACCTGCTCATATGGAACCAAAGCGGCCCGCTGTTCTGCGGTAATCGCTCCCGCGTTCTGAAGGCCATCGAATTCGTCGCCATAATCGTTGAGAGTCTCGTCAACAATAACGAAGGGGTTATTTCCGGCGGTGAAGCTGATCTTGCGGGCGTTTACATCTGCAGCAGGATAATTAAACGGAGGACCCTTCAGCGCTTCAATGACCTGATTGTATCCGGCAAATCCCGTGTTGGCTGCGCTGGCCTGTGCTTCCGCCAGCGGAAGCGGATTATAAGGCACTGACCTAAAATGAGGAAGCGCAAACACACTGGGAAAGTTTGCAATCACCCCTTTCAGAGCGGGGTTCGATCCAAGTATTGTCCCTAGTATATATTGATACGTGGCGGCGAAACCCACGCCGACGCCTCCTCCAACAGGTGTCAATGGCGCTTTCGTCTGATCGCCTCCGTAAGCGGCGTATAAAAGATAGTCGTCCATCCCGGCCCAAAACATAAAAAACGTCGGAGCTGCGGAGACGGCGTCGCCAAGTATCGTCGAGCTGCCGGGGTTGGAAGCAAATCGGGCGTAGAAGGGAGAAAAACCAGCTGCCGGGTTTGGATTGGCCCAGTTACCCGTGGCGGTCGACAATGTTTGGGCCAAAAGCGTGGCCTGTACGGCAAAATTGTTGAGGGCTGCCTTGTTTCCGGCAAACATAAACGAAGGATTCAAACTCGGATTCGGGATCGCTTCATTGCCCGCCAGCACCGGGGTCGGTTTAGGGGGAGTGCCCTGAAGCTTAAACCTTCCGTACGTAGTGATCGTGTTTCCGGAGACGACAGGATTGGGTGAGACAAAGATGTTATAACCGTTCTCCGAGCCTATGTCGGGCTGATTAAATGCTCCGCCTCCGACGCAGCTGAACTGCGCTGCGAGAATTTTGGGAAGGGAGTTGGCCTGACCTTCGTTGAACAACGCGCCAGCCTGAAATCCCGCCGTGTAGGAGCTCCCCATTGCGACAAACTTTGTGAAATCAGCGCTTCCCGCCGAGGCACCGGGAGGGCATGCGACAGCTTCAGCCTGGGGGCAAATGATCGAAGGATCGTCGGAAGGGCAGGGGCTCGCCGAATGATCCACAACCTCCTGCTGACAGGAAATGGAAAACGCAACAAGCGCCGCCGTATAGAGAACAGGGATAAATTTTTTCATTGCTTTGTTAATTAAGGAATTCATCAAAGGTCAGTGACAAATAATATTGCTGGCCAACGAACGGACCGCCGAAGTTGGTGCGGTAATCTTTTCCCGCCAGGTTTGTTCCGCCCACTTTAAAGATCGTTTTGATGGACGGAATTTTATAACTCAGCTGGGCGTCGAGCACTCCGAATTCGGGAACATTCCAGGATCCGAAGTCAGATTGCCACAGGAATCCCTCCTGCCACCTGAAGTTGATATTGAATCCGAATTTGTCAGTGACCTTCCGGTTCGCCAGGCCGACGGAAAACTTATTTTCCGGCGTATTGAATCCGGCGCGGAATTCGGGGTCGCCCTCGCTGTTGTCATCGAAGGTGGCGTAGCTGTAGGACCCGTTCAGAACGAAATTCTGCGGCAGGTTGTACGTCAGCCCCAACCCGACGCCGTACGATTTGACGTCCTGTGGAATATTTACGTAAGGCGAATACACGGTGCCGGCGGGCACAGGCTGCCCGTGGTGCGTCGTAGGATTCTTTAAAACATAATCGTCTCCCCCAATGAAGTCGGTGTAAGTTGTATAGTAACCGTTCAGATCGACGAGGAGATCATGTGAAAAAATTCCTTTGTATCCCAGCTCGAATGACTTCAATTGCTCGGGTCCGATATAAGGTACATAGGCGTCTGCGAGTAAGGAGGGATCTCCGCCGACCGGGCTGCCACTGCTCAGCGAGCCTCCGGACGCCAGGTAGGCGTTATAAGACTCAATCGTGTACGCTCCCCCTTCGTGTAACCCGTATCGCTGGGCGTTCGCTTTGGCGCTTCCCAGAAGGGTATTCGTCCCCACAGGAAAGTAAATGTACTGCGCCTGGGTGTCGGGATTCCTGAAACCAGTCTGGAAAGATCCGCGGATATTGTGGGTTTCGCTGAAGGTGTAAACTGCGGATAGCCTGGGGGTGATACGCCCTTCGAAGTTTTCATTTTTGTCGTACCGCAGCGAGCCCGTTAATTTCAAGGCGTCGGCAACCGTCTTCGAGATCTGGGTGTATAAGCCGTATTCGTCGATGTTGATCCTCTTGAAGTTTGTCCCTTCTTCGGGATCCTCGTTGAAGATCGTTCCATCGGAGAAGAGGCTGTAGCGCCTGAAGTTTCCTCCCACCTGGATCTCGGCAAAAGAGATCTTGTCGGCGAAATTATAGTTGAACTCTCCATGGTACAATCTTGAATTGTCGATGAATTTCGCTCCCGCGGGCGTTCGCTGGAAATAGTCGTTGCGCACGTCTTCGACGAGCTGTTTGAATTCCGCCGAACCGGCGTCTGGCCTGCCCGCATCGGCCTGGGCGCGCGCCGCTTGATGTGCGGCATACTCGTCGCCCGCAGGTACTCCCGGTATGTATCCCTGCATGGCGAGCACGTAGGTCTGCGCATACGTCGGCGCCCATTGCGCAGCCGTCGGACTGATCCGTTCATTTACCTGCCCGCCCAGCGCGGCCATGTTATACGAGTCGCCTGCATCGGTGGCGGTGATATACCCCCTGACGAAGAAGTTCGACGCCCTCAACTCCACCTTGTGGAACGCCTGGGTGAAATTCCGAAGCGCATACTTCTGCGATCCCTGATAAACGGAACTTCCGCCGCCCATCCGGAAATTGTACAAGGCCTCCAGCTTGTCCGTGATCCGGTAGTGAAGGGCCACATCCCCTTTGATACTCTTTGCATCGTAGTTGTCGATGAGGTCTTCTTCCCTCCAGCCGGTCCTCCTCAGGTCGAACGGACGAATCGTAGGCACCGGAACGGTGAAGGCGATCTGCGTTTCGTCGCCGTACAGATTCACACCATCGAAATTGGGCTGGCCCGTGAGGTCTACGGAAGACTCCGGACGGTTTACGTCTGTTGTGTAATCGTTGCTATGCCAGTCTTCAGCCTGGAGGATGGAGAAATTCACCTTGAACGCGAACTTGTTCTTGAATGCTTTGGCGTAGCGTATGCCAAAGTTGTAAAAAGGATAGGATTCCCCTTGCGCGTCCGACGTGGTGATACCACCCTTGGCCTGGGCGCTGAGCCCTTGAAACTCGAACGGACTTTTGCTGTTCATCAGCAGCACGCCGTTAAAGGCGTTCGGACCGTACAGCGCGGAAGCGGTGCCCGGCAGAAGCTCCATGCTTTCAATATCCAGCTCGCCGATGCCCACGATGTTCCCGGTGGGAAAGTTCAGCAAGGGTGCCTGTGTGTCGATGCCATCCACCATCTGGACAAACCTGACGTTGGCAATGGTGGCAAATCCCCGCGTATTGATTTGGGGAAAGTTCAGGCTGCTGGAAGTCATTTGCACGCCCTTTACGTTTGCGAGCGCATCGTAAAATTCAGGCGCGGCAGTCTGCTGAATGGTGAGGAGGTCGACCTTTTCAACGGTGACCGGCGATTTCAGAATGTTCTCTTCCACGCGGGATGCGGAAACGACGATCTCCTGGCCGAGGATGGTCTGCTCCTCCAGCTGAACATTCAACCCCGTCGTGCTCGCGTCGGTGATTGATACTTCCTTTGTAGCGTATCCCATGAAGGAGAACACGAGCGTGAGGGGCGGCGCTTCGCTTACTGTAAGCGAAAAATTTCCCCGTGTATCGGAGATAGTCCCGATGACGCGGCCCTTCACCTGGATATTCACGCCGGCGAGCGTTTCACCAGATACGTCGGAAACCGTTCCGGAAATGGTCGTCTGGGCAAAAGCGATCGAGGTCATCACAAGCACGAACACCGCTGACAACCACGAGCGTTTGGAAAATTTGGTCATATAGTTGGATTGAGGTTTATTAAACGAGAAGTCCCTTAAAGAATGGGTCGGGCAGAACGACGCACAACCCGTTCCGACTAAAGTACGAAATTTTACAAAAACGCACTATATGTGCTGAAAAATCGTTTGCAGGTACCCCTAAGCGTTGTTTTCCTTCCGGACGTGCTCGACCAGCTTCTCGCACAGGGCGCGCGTCTCATTAGCCATAAATTCGTCGCCCGTTGAGCTGAGGATGCTCTGCGCGATGCCACCCAGGCAATCTATGTAAAACCGTTTCATTTCGTCCACCGGCATGTCTTTAGACCAAAGGTCAATGCGAAGCGTGTTTCGCTCGATGTGGTCCCAGAGCGCAATGCTGATGGATTTCGTCTCTGAAGGGCCGGCCTGCGGTTTTTCAGTGGCGTCCCAGGTGATCTTTTCAGGAACGTTGTGGTCGTCGAGTTCTACCGTGAAGTGAATGTTCGATTTTTTCATTTTAATGTGCAGGTGTATGATTGTGTGACGTGTTGGATGGCGGGCAAAACGCGGGGTCCGGCGCGCTCAGATCTTCATTTCAGGGACATCCCCTTCGATGACGAGCTTGCCTGC
>DASVOT010000622.1:0-2367 GCA_036383235.1 Chryseosolibacter sp. | reverse complement strand
GAAGAACAAATGGTTCCGGCAGACGGGGCTCCGGCAATTTGCTGAGAGAAAGGATCCTTCGCTGGTTCCGAAACTTCTACCCTTGTTAAATGTCGGCGACGGACAAACTGCGCTCGAAGCGCTTTGGGCAATCAATCTTTGCGGAGGCTTTGACGGGCAAGTAGCGGGAACCGGTTTGCATCACGCTGATCCGTTCGTGAGGATGTGGACCATCAGGCTGCTGGGTGACGCGGGCCGGGTGACGCCCGCCATGTCTTCGGAGCTTGCGCGGATCGCTTCGACGGAGACGCACCCCGAGGTAAGAAGCCAGCTCGCCGCCACTGCGAAACGCTTGCCCGCGGCGGACGCGATTCCCATTGTGACGGCCCTGCTGAAAGGCCACGATGATTCGGCAGACCCGGATATTCCCCTGCAATTATGGTGGGCCCTGGAATCGAAGATCGATGCGGACCGGGGAAAGGTGCTGCAAATGTTTGAAGAGAAAGATCTCTGGAGCCGGCCGACGGTGATGAAGACAATTCTCCCGCGCCTGATGCAGCGGTGCGTGATGGCAGGGGGAAAAGAGAACCTGGCCTTTTGCGCGCGGTTGCTCGGTCTAGCTCCGACGGATGCGCACGCCGGTTTGCTGATCGCCGGACTGGAGGAAGGCCTGCGCGGGCGCGACGTCACTGAACTGTCGCCGGAGTTGATAAGAGCATTAAAGCCATACCGGAACTTGTTCGGCGGCGAATCGCTCGCCCTTGAAGTGCGGCAGGGGAGGGGCGACGCTACCAATAGGGCCCTCGTTATCATCGCAGACAACAGGGCGAACCTCGGGCAGCGCCTTTCCCTGATCAGGATCTTCGGCGAAGTGAACGAGCCGCGGGCGGTCCCGGTCTTGCTGAACCTGGTGGAGGGCGGGGAATCGTCGGGAGCCATCCGGCAGGCGGCACTGCTCGCCTTGCAGCGCTACGACCAGGAGGAGATCGGGATCAGGGTGGTGCAAGCGTATCCGGATCAGCTTCGTGCCGATCCCGATGTGCGCGCCGCGGCGCTGGCACTGTGCGCCAGCAGGCCCGCCTGGGCAGCGCGGCTGCTGGATGCGATCGACGACAGAAAGCAGATGAGTAAAAAATTTGTGGCGCACACCATTGCGCGCGAGGATATCCCGGACCAGGTTGTGAGGCAGCTGAAGCTTTTGAATGATGAATCCGTCACCCGCACGGCGGAACGGCTCTGGCCGGAAGTGCGCCTTGCCACGTCGCCGGAAAAGAACGCAACGCTCACTCGCGTGCTGGCGTTGCTGAGCGCGGAGGGAGGAAATGCGGCGGAAGGAAGAAACATCTACAGGGTTACCTGCGGAGGCTGCCATCGTTTATTCGATGAAGGCGGAAACGTCGGGCCCGACCTGACGGGTTACGACCGCAGTAACGTGAAGGATCTTCTGGTGAACATCGTTGATCCCGGCGCCTACATCCGCGAAGGCTATGGCGCCTACCGCATTCAGACGCTGGATGGACGGATCATTCTCGGAACGATCCGGTCGCGCAGCGGGTCGACGATGAGCGTGCAGCCACTCAGTGGCGAAGCGGTCGTCATCAGCTCCGACCAGGTCAAGGACATCACCGAACAGAAGACCTCCATCATGCCCGAGCGATTGCTCGACGCTCTGACCGACGCGCAGGTGAGAGATCTGGTTGCATACCTTATGAAAGAGGGTGGGAGGTGAGGGTATGAGAGCCGGGCACTGAGCCTGACGCTGAGTGCAAGAGCAGTTGTTGGGGATTCTGATTGGTTCAAATCGCGTTGCCTCTGTTATACTTTTTTCATTTGCAATCCTTACTCCCCTAGGGGTTTCCTAGGGGAGTGATTTTAATTTCTTGTGATGTCGCAGCGGATTTTTTTTCGCAGCGAACAATCATTCTAAATGAGTTTGTGCATGACGAATACCTAAAAAAGGAGTATTTGTTTTCGTCTGATCAGATTTTTTTAGCCGCTTCAGTTGGAAGGTAAAGAAATGTCTTTATCTTCCTTAAGAGTAAGCCCATCGACGATCCTTTACTCGGGGTCGGATGGGTTTTTTTTTGCCTCAAAATATATTGACAGACGGTCAATGATCAGGAAAACCTGACACCGGGCTGTACGGTTTTCCTGATTTTGAGTTGATCGGGCAAATAAGCCTATCAGTATTTCAGGATATTTATTGACAACATTTATTTACCTAAAGTAAACCATACATGAAAGATGTCTGCCCTCTCTTGTGCCTCGTGGGCGGCCTGACTTGCTTGTGCATTCTCAGCAATGCCTTTGGTCAGCAGATGAACATAGTGCCTGCCACACCCAACGCCATGAAAATGACGGAGTATTACGCCCAGCGTCCAGGGATGT
>DASVOT010000621.1:0-8269 GCA_036383235.1 Chryseosolibacter sp. | reverse complement strand
TCACCGACAGTTTGCCTTCGGCGGCTCCCATGGCCGATGTTCTTCTTACCGACAGCTACCTCACCCTTTATCGCCACATTCGCCATGGAAGGCTCAACCCGCAAACCCTTCAGCGAAGTGACCTGGCCTCGGCTGTTGACGAGGAGGCCATTTCTTCTCTGCGGGGTATTGACAATCGTTCTCTCACCACCAATCTGCGGATGCTGGAACCCAAGGCGCTTCAGTTTCATGAGCTGAAGGCTGCCTTGCGGTCGTTTGTGCTGGCGAATAGCCAGGATTACGTCCAGCGCGAGCGGGCCGCAAAAATCGCTCTCAACATGGAGCGGTGGCGTTGGCAACAGGCATGGCCCGACCGTTATATCGTTGTCAATATTCCGGCCTTTCAACTGCGGGCAGTGGAGGACGATTCGGTGTGGTTGCGGTCAAGAGTGATCGTGGGGAAACGGCAAACACCAACCCCCGTCATGGAGAGCGTGATACGATCATTCGTCATTTATCCCTACTGGCATGTGCCCGCGAGCATTTCCACAGCGGAATTCCTGCCCGAGCTGCAGGAGGACCCAACTTATCTCGAAAAACACAATTTCGACGTGTTGAACAAGGCGGGGAAGGTCGTCGCCTCCGACACCATTCAATGGGAAATTTACAGCGCCGGTTATTTTCCTTTTATCCTTCGCCAGCGCGAGGGATCCGAAAACTCCATGGGCATCATCAAGTTCAATTTCGCCAACCCATTCGGAGTTTATCTTCATGATACGAACAGCAAGCGGTTGTTCAAGAGAGCGAGGCGCGACCTCAGCCATGGATGCGTTCGGGTGAATGACGCGGTTGCCCTTGCCCACTACCTGGTGCGGGAGGATGATATCTACGTGTCGCCCGAAGACCTCGACCAGTATCTTAGCTTGCAGCAACGCCTCGAGATCAAACTGAGGAAGCCCATTCCCCTGAAACTGGAATATTTCACCTGCGAGGTGGAAAACGGCACCCCGCGGTTTTATGATGACATCTATAAAAAAGATTCTGTGATGATGCAGGCGCTCTCGTCACCGATGAATCGCGAAAGCCACGACACGGAGAAATCTCCTTTCTAGCAAGCGCAGCCTGGTCCGCAATCATTTCCTTTCGTTGCCGGCTCGCTTTCAATCCAGCAGATATCATCAATTACAACATCAAAGGAGAAAGGCTGATCGAGTCCGTGCGCAGCCGGGAGGGTGAAATTTTTTTGTTCGCCGATCTTCATTCCCTTTAATGCGCTTTCCAGCGCGGGCAGTATCTCGCCGGAACCATAGACAAACTTCACCGGCTCGCTCTCCATTGTATTCACCAATGTCTCTCCGGCGCTGTTTTTCATCCGGTAGCGGAGGGCGACCACCCTGTTTGCACCTACTCTGATGATTGGATTCATGATGAGGTTCACAATCTGGTTAACGCCGATGCTTTTCCTGATACCATGGCTTTCTCTACCGGGATCGTGCCAAGCAACACCCTGAGGGAAGGTTGTCCGTTTGCGAGACTCACCGTTCCAAATCCGGTTTCCGTGGAGAGGAAGGAGGTGAAGTCGCCCACTTTTGAATCGATGAAAAGAGTTTTATCGACGGCGTCAAACCGCACGCCGGTAAGTCCCTCCAGGAGGCCGAAGCTTGCGAGCGCCCTCGCATACCAGTGGCCGCATTCATATTCATTAAAAGGATTTCTTCTGCGCCCGTCGTAGCGGTCGCGGCATGTCCTGACGATATCGAGTCCCTCCTTCACGTTGTTCATGAGCATGAGATGGGCGGCGACCTGGTACTCGATCCCGGTCCAGACCTCGTCGCTGTAAACAAAAGGCAGGGAAAGTTTTCCGCCTTTCGGCCAGGAGCAGAGCAGCAAGCCGCCCTCGTCGCCGAACGCATATGCGGGTCGTTGCGGATTGGCGTGGTCGCTGAGGTCGTGCTTCAGGTTGTGCTTGTAAACGGCGAGGAGGTGGCTTTCAATCTTAGCTCGGTCGAACGGATCGGGCAACCCGCACATCCGGGCGATCCACGCTCCCAATACGCCGTCGGAGAGGCAACCCTTGCCATACTGGTATTTCGGGCCTTCTGCCGCCAGCAGCTCCTGCGCTTCGCGCGAGTACTGGCCGACCATGGAGTTCCCCGCGGCTTCCACGGGACTGCGGGCATTCAACCCTTCCACCTGGATCTTCTGGTAAAAATATTCGCCGTCGTACAATTCTGTTTCGAGCGATCGTCGTCCGCTGTCGTAGATCTTTTTATACGCCGCTACGTCTTTTTTCTTTTTGAGGAATTTGCCCATCTCCATCATGGCGGTCAGGGCGCCGAGATAAAAACTCGTGCACATTCCATCGGGTCCCCAGAACTCAATGTCATAGGTGTTGTGGTGCGGTTCCTCGATCAAACCTTTTTGCCTGGGATCCCAGGTATGGATGCAGTAGTCCATGCTGGCTTTTACAAGCGGATACATGGTTTGCAGCCATTTGCTGTCGCCGCTGATCCGCCATTCACGGTATACCTTCATGATGCCGCCGAGCTGACCATCCGCCGCGGCATGAAAGGTGTGCTTCGGTGGACGAATGGGAAGATTGGCGCGGAAGGTCTGGTGGCCTTCCATGTTCTGGCTTTCGCAAAATTCCGTATGGCGGAGGGTCCTTTCAAGCGCCGGGAACAAATGAGGAATGGCTTGCGCGTAATTCCAGACGTGTGTGCACGAGCCATGGCAACATCCCCACGTGTCGCCGCATCCTTCAAAATTCCATAGGCGCCCGTCGTACTGACGCATGACAGTGGGAGATTTCAAAATCGTGAGATTGGCGGCGACCGCCTCCAGCACTTCGGCCGGCAAGGTCGAAGCATAAAATCCGTCCGAGAAAAGCTTTGTCTTTTTTTCCAGATCTGCATACTGCGCCTTCCAGTAGTCCGCTACCCCGGCAATATTTTTGAAACGATTGCTGTACCACGGCTTGTACTTTCCGGCCACATACTCTTCATCCGCAACCGTGGCTCCCAGCTCCGACGATGTTGTACAACAGCCTGATGCCGGGTCACATTTTTCTGTTTCTGTTCCATCTTCTCCATATCGCTGGTCGGACAAGGGAACATACCAGGCCGTGAAGATCCTGATTGTTTTTTCCGCTCCCGCGGGCAGGGTGAAGGGAACGTATATGGATGCTCCCGGCGCGCCCGATTCCACCGGCTCTGCACTTTTGACTTTTCCGCTCCTGATTGTTTCCCAGGTGATCGTCAGCGGATCAAACCATCCGCCGCGAAACCAGCAGTGATCGATGACCGGGTTGTCCTGGTCGCAGAAGATGGCAAAATGTCCCTGGAGGAATGGTTTCTCATCTGTGCCCGCATTGGAGAGAATGAATCCGTTTTTTATTTCTTTGATGCTGTCTTTTCCGCCATCCGAATGTTTCATAAAATTCCTGGCGTGAAAGGAGAAGACGCATTTCACCGGCGTGTTGCCGGCGTTTGAGAATCTGTATTCCAACGCTCCGGCCGGCAGCCCGGAATTGTCGGCATCGGTGGGAATGAAAGGACTCCAACCTTTGATGGTGGCTTTTACCGGCACGTCTGAATCCTCAAGCGAGACGGTGCCAAACGGGAATCGGGCGAGGAAGGTAGCTTTTTCAAAGCGCGGTAATCCAAAGATGGATCCGCCGGAGCCGTTTCCCGAATTCGGCTGACCGAATCGCTTCCAGTCGGGGGAGGGGCCTTCCAGAACCTTTGCACGTTCCTGTCCGCCACCCACGTACAGCGCTCCGAAAACTCCCGGCTCATTGAAGACGTCGGGTTTGTGCCGCACGGACATATGGGAAATTGCTCCGGTGCCTTCGAGGCAGAACATCCCGGCGCCCAACCCCCCGATGGGAAAGGCGACGCGGTTCAGGTATTCTCCCTGGTACGCTTCATTATACCGGCGAGCGGCCGGCCTTTGCGCCGGTTTGGCCGCGCCGTTTGAGGCTGCGTCTTTTTGGGAGTGGTCTGTGAGTGAGGCAGGTAATATGCTGGCGCCGATTCCGCCGACGCCTATTTTTTTAAGAAATGTGCGCCTGCCAGAGCTGTTTTTCATGGATGGTCCCGTTGGTTACGAGAGAAATTTAAACAGAATAATACTGCAGGGCAAACAAAGCCAGAAGGCTGAAAGTCGATTTCATTTGAACCTTAGCGGAGTAGCTGTGGATGGAACGAAGGTTGAAATTTTTTACTTCAGCGACCCTTCGCATAAGCGGATCCGCGCGGCCGACACGATGGCCACGCGGCCACTCCGATCACAATCGAGGCAGTCGGGGCCTGCCCCGACGAGCGCGCCCTCACCTGTCTTCGACCTAAGACTCAGACAAAATAAATTAGCCCGCCCTGACATACTAGCAAGGCGGGCGAGTCGGGGTGAGAAGATTCGAACTTCCGACCCCCACGTCCCTAACGTGGTGCGCTAACCGGGCTGCGCTACACCCCGAGATTAAAGGAGCCAGCCTGAAGTTCGTGTCAGGATGGCTTTTCCGGTCTCTGGAAAATCAAGCGCGAATATAATTTTTTATTTGTCATTCGCCGCTAAAAATATGATGTAATAGCATTTCCCGCGAAATAGCTTATTAATACACTGTCACAAATCAGGCGTGTGCCATACCGGCAGTGAAAACTGATGGTTCCCCAACCGGAATGGACCAATAAAAAGAGAAAAAGAACCCAACCTCTTGCCTTATAATCATGTGTTGTTGAAATTAGAGCCTCATAATAAGCGGGAGTAGCTCAGTTGGTAGAGCATCAGCTTCCCAAGCTGAGGGTCGCGAGTTCGAGCCTCGTTTCCCGCTCAATCATCCCTTCCTTTGTTGTTGAAAGATCACAACAATGGTCTTTTTGCCTACTCAGACTTCAGGATTTCGGCCGGGTTGCTTTGGGCCGCCCTGATGGTCTGCGATCCGATCATGACGAACGCGATGGCCAATACCGCCAGCAGCCCGCCGAACAGCTCCGCTACTCCAATCGGGTTGTGGAAAGGGAATCTGCTGAGCACCACCTTCTCGAAGAACACGTAGGTTACCGGCAGGGCTATCAGCGCCGATATCGCAAGCAGCACAGCAAACCCGCCGCCGAGCAGGAACACCAGGTTGCCGGAACTTGCACCCAGTACCTTGCGTATGCTGATCTCCTTGAGTCTCGTCTCGGTGGTGAAGACGACCATGCCAAACAATCCCAACGAAGCGATGGAAATGGCGATGAATGACAGGAACCCGATCACCTTTATCATGGCCGAGAGATCGCTGTAAGCATCCTCGATTGCATCTTTGTAGAATTCCGCCTTGAACGGATGAACGGGATCAAAACTTTTCCACACCTCCTGGATCTTTGCCATCGTCTCAATCGGGTCGCTGGTATTGAGGCGTACGTTCAACAGACCGTCCATTTTATTTGACGTTAGGAATGCGTCGGGAGTGAGGTAGGTGAAGACAACCGGCTCAATCTTGTCGTCCAGCTTTCCGTAGTGAAAGTCCCGCATCACGCCGACGATCGTAAGCTTTTTATTATTCAAAAGGATCTCTTCGCCAACCGCTTTTTCGGAATCGCGGCCGCCGATGTTAAACAGCCTGAGCGCTGCCTCGTTCACGATCGCTTCATTGGCAGCATCCTTCGTCACCGGCCTGGTGATAAAATTCTGGCCGGCGACGAGCTTGTAGCCCAGCACGGGTATATAGTTCTCATCGACTATGTTGGTGAGCACGACGGCGGAATCGCGCAAGCCTTTGTATTTCAGATAGCCACCCCAGGCGTTCCCGACACTGGTCAGTAGCCGCGACTGCGAAACGCCAGACACTTCGGGCATGGCCTTCAGCTTGTTGATCAAAGTCTCGGGTTTATTTTTTTGCAGGCTGATATTGAGAACGTTGTCTGTATTGAACCCCAGGTCGAAAGCGAGAATGTCTTTGTACTGAACGTAACCGATGACCGTGCTGGTAATGAAGATCAACGTAAACGTATATTGAACGGCCACCAGCGCACGCCTGAAACTAAGACCTTTGAATACTTTTATCGAGGACGCATCTTTCAGCGCATGGGTGACGCTCACGTTCGAAAAGAATATCGCCGGCAGGAAACCCGCCACGATACCCACCGCCATCGAAAAAACAATAAACATCAAAATCATCGGAAGGGTTATCTCAAGCTTAACCATCTTCAGGAGCTCCGGGGCGATCGTCATGAATTGCGGACGGAGTGCCACGAACAGTCCGAATGAGAGAAGGAGCGCGACAAGCGAGATGATCACCGCCTCGGCAAGGAATTGCTGACGGACCTGACTCCTCCCGGCGCCGATCACCTTGCGCAATCCGACTTCCTTGAAACGGCGCATAGACCTGGCGATGGAAAGGTTGGTGTAGTTGAAACACGCCGAGAGGATCACTACCAGCGCCAGACCACTGATGATCCACAAAACGACTCCTGGCATAACAGGTCCGATGGAGTTGGTCAACGTTTCGCTTCGCATGATGTCGTACAGGGGAAGCAGGGTAAGGTGTACTTCCGCTTCGTCTTCGGCCCTGTTTTCGTCCGCGCAGATGGCATCGATCCGTGCCTGAATGTCGGCGACGTTGGCATTTTCCGCGAGCAACACGTAGACGTAGTTCCTCCCGAAAACGCGTCCCCATTTAAGGAAATCCGGGTCGTTGGCCAATTGCGTTTCAAGGGTGCTGAACGAAACGAGGGACTCGAATTGGAAATGCGAGAAGAATGGAACGTCCTTCAGCACGCCGGTGACCTGATAATCGACGCTGTCGAAGTGAACGGTCTTCCCGAAAGCGTCTTCCGCACCGAAAAGCTTCTTTGCCGACGTTTCCGTGAGTACGATGGAATACGGTTCATCGAGGGCCGTGGACGGGTCGCCTTTCAACATCGGCAACGTGAAGATCCGAAGCATCGAAGGCTCGGCATACATGCCGGTGAAGGGGACCACATTGCCGTTGACGTTGGCGTCGCCGGAGAATTCATTCCGGATCACCGCGGCCTCTTCCACGCCCGGCACTTTTTCCTGTATGAGGCGGTCGATCTTTACAGAGGTCGTCGCAAACTTGCCGCTGTCGCCTTCCCTGAATTTCGCATGCGAGGTGATGCGATAAATGCGGTCGCCCTGCTTGTTGAACCTGTCGTACGACAGCAGGTCGTGCATGAAAGCAATCAGTAAAAGCCCGACCGACATGCTGATGGCAAGTCCAACAATGTTGATTGCCGAGAACAGCTTATTGCGCGACACATTGCGCACCGACGTTTTGATGTAGCTTCCGATCATGATCCAGCTGATTAAAAGGGTTACAAATCTTGGTGCGCGCACCGTATATGTTCTGAAAAATTTGAACGCATCGATGATGTAGATGAGCTTCGCGCGGCGCGGCCCCAGCACTTCAACATTTCTCGCGAAATATTCATTGAGGTCTCCGATCAGGTCCTCGGCAAGCCGGGGCTTGCAATACCATTCAACGAACCGCTGCGCCCACCTGGGCGGATTGATCGTTGTCGGCTGCCGGCTCATGCTTTTCTTTTTTTGAAACGAGTTTTTTTAGCCACGAAGACACAAAGGGACACAAAGTTTTTTTTTGCTTACGCTTCAGGCCCTTATACCCTATACCTCTATACCTTATACCTCTATTTCTTGCCGCCGTACATCCCTATCCGTATATCCCTATATCCCTATATCCGTATTCCCCTATATCCAATTCATTACGTAAATGTATGTAAAATAGATTCATAATACATACAAAAGATGAATAAACATGGCGGCGAGATTTTTTTAGTGAGACGTGTCATCGTCTTGAAGCTATTGACAAACAGCCGGTTGTATCCTGACATGAGCGATCAGGATTACATTGAAGTGACGCCGGCTTCAGTATTGTCTCTTCGGGTTGTTTGTTAAACGGGGTTGTTTTGACCCAGTTAATTGAGCACAGGCACAGCGCCCACGCTGTTGCCGAATCGGCAGTATTAGATTTTTTTAACATAGAAAGTCTCTTTTTCTACCTTGCTCCTCTTAAAATGACATTTTATTCTGAAGGACTGGTCCGGGGGAAAGCGCAGGGGCGAAAAGGAATGATTTTTTTCCAAGTTGTTAGTTCCCCGCTGCCTATGGAAGTAACGATAAACAAGACATTGATTTCCGTGCTGGAGCTGCGGAGATTAATGGTAGACCTGCTCGAAAAGCGTCCAGACATCCTCATTCGCTTTCGTTTGCTCGGAGAGCTGTGGCACGTTTACTTCATGAGGGTGATGCGGATAACGGATAAAGG
>DASVOT010000620.1:0-11835 GCA_036383235.1 Chryseosolibacter sp. | reverse complement strand
AAGTAGGAGGGGTCGTTCTCATCATCTTTTGTCTCGGGCAGAAATTCAAATCTGGCGAAATGGTTTGTGCGATGTGCGGTCAGGCGGGCCTTGTGCTCCTCGTTATCCCAGAAGAAAGTGAATACTTTACTTTCATTGTTGATTTTGACGTCATCCGCAAACCATTCCGCGAGGCCGGCAGCGCTTTGAAGGTAGGGATACAGCATTTTAATGGAAGCATGCACCTCGTAGTCAGCCGTAAATAATCTCTTCTTTGCCATTTGCATAGTCTCCATAAGGCCTCCTCTTTTGCATAATTTATATAAATTATCTGAATCAAAAAAAAATGAAATGCAAAAGGTGTCCGGCGACCCCGGCGGGGAAGAATGCGCCTCTGGCCATGAGCGCCCCTGCGGTCCCTTCATGAGCGATGTTGCCCGGGCACAAAAAAATCCTGAACCGCTTTATATTTGAAGACAAGTTTGTAAGTTTGCGCCTTCCAAAAACAGAATGGCGCGGTAGCTCAGGCGGTTAGAGCGTTGGATTCATAACCCAAAGGTCGGGGGTTCAACTCCCCCCCGCGCTACAAGAGATAGAGCATTGGATTCATATCCGCCCTTCGGCGGAAGGGGTCAACTCCTTCTCGGGCAGTGATGTGCGGGTGGCGATGATCAGCAATCCGGCAGCAAGCCATGACCGGTCGTTATGTTTATTTAACTGCCTGCCAAAAAACTTCCTTTATTGATCCATCAAGCGGCGGTAGTAGTATCAGACACCCCCGATCTTCAAGCTTTGGTCTCATTTTTGAGTACATTTGAGCGGCTCAAACCTCCGCCGTTTGAAAAAATTCGATAAACTCATACTGACTTCGTTCGCAGGTCCTTTCATCATGACCTTCCTTGTGGTGGTCTTTATCCTGCTGACGCAGCATATGCTGAAGTATTTTGATGACATCATCGGAAAAGACCTCGGATGGGATGTGCTGGGGCAACTTCTCTTCTACTTTGCAATTTTCATGACGCCGGTTGCCATGCCCCTGGCTGTACTCCTCTCCGCACTCATCACATTCGGCAACCTGGGAGAACACTTCGAGCTCACTGCGATAAAGGGCGCCGGGATCTCGCTGCTGCGAACTATCCAGCCGATATTCTTCTTTGTCGTCCTGCTGACGGCAATCGCGTTCTATATCAACAACAACCTGGTTCCCAAGGCGGCGCTGGAAGCCTACAGCCTTCTATACGATATCAAACAAAAGAAGCCGGCGCTTGACCTGCGCGAAGGCGCGTTTTATAACGGCCTGCCGGACATCAGTATCAAGGTGAACAAGAAGTTTCCCGACGGCATCACGCTTAAGGACATCATCGTGTATGATCACCGGAAAAACGACGGGAACAAGGAAGTAACCATAGCGGACTCCGGCAGAATGTCCACCATCCTCAATGAAAGGTACCTCAAGTTCGAATTGTTCAATGGCTACAACTACTCGGAGGGGGCGAACAGTGAACGCGAGATGACCGGGCAAAAGAACTCACGGGCGGAGACCCTGACACGCAGCAAATTTTATAAGGAGCAGGTCGTGTTCGACCTGTCGTCTTTCCAGCTGTCGCGAACAGACAAGAAATGGTTTGAAAGCAACCGGATTATGCGCAACCTTCGCGAGCTGGACCAGGATCTTGATTCTATCAGACAGGAAGAGCTTCAACAGGAACTGAATCATTTTCTTTACAAGCCTACATTTTTCAGCTATTACAACAAGGACTCCGTGACCATGCCGGAATATCTTTTGGAATTCAAAAAGGTAAGGGATTCCCTTAATCGCCTGAAGTACATGCCGAAGGCGGCGTTACAGGCGAATGCAGCGAGCGTCAATGCCGCGCCGCCGCCTACCACCCGGCCATCGGCGCCTCCGATCGCACGCGCGCAGCGGCGCGATAGCAGCAAGCGAAAGAAAACTGTTTCGGCCGGCCTCCGCCCGATCTCCGGACAGCCGGCGCCCTCAGGGACGGGCGGCGATTCCGTGGGCCGGACGACCTCTTACGACTCGGCCTCCCTGGCCAGAATCGACAGCTTGTTCAAGCTGCCACCGTCGCGCAACGTCATCCAGGCAGCGACAAACATGGCGCGCCAGGTGAAGAGCCAGGTCGTGAACAGCAATACCGCGATCGATAACTATTGCAATGAGGAAATTGTCTTCAAGATCCAATGGCATAAGATCATCGCCAGCTCGGTTATGTGTATCGCCATGTTCCTGATCGGCGCGCCGCTGGGCGCCATCATTAAGAGGGGAGGCCTCGGCGTCCCTTTCCTCATCTCAATCCTCTTCTTTATTATTTACTATCTGCTCAACATGCAGGGGGAGAAACTGGCAAAACAAGGCTTCGTCAGCCCGATGGCAGGCATCTGGGCCGCGGATGTGATCTTGCTGGTAATAGGATTTATTTTCCTCAAGCAGGCGAGGGCGGATGCCCGGCTCTTCGATGCGGACGCTTACCGGGTATTCTTCGATGACGTGCGTAAATGGTTTGGCGCCAGGAAATTGCGCGCCAAAATTGCCGCTTAAATACCGCGGTAAATTTATCTCATTTTTTGGAATGGCGGCGAAAAACCCTATATTTGCCCCCTGAAATAAAGAAAATAACTTTTTGCAATGTATTTGACAACTGAAATCAAGCAAGATCTGTTCAAGAAGCATGGGTACGGTAAAAAAACTGAAGATACCGGTTCGGCAGAGTCTCAAATTGCGTTATTCACCCATAGAATCAACCATCTTACTGCTCATCTGAAGGACAATAAGAAGGATTTCTCCACACAACAAGGCTTAATGAAACTTGTTGGAAAGCGTAAAAAGCTCCTGAACTACCTCCAAAATACCAACATCGAAAGATACCGGTCAATCCTGGCGGAACTGGATTTGAGAAAATAACATTCGAAGGGAACCAAAACTGCGGTTCCCTTTTTTTCATCACGGAGGGATGTTGTTTTGCTGTGTGTCTTCATCCTGCTTAATCTTCACTTTATGAGATGGCCTGGTAAAATCCGCGAAATGGTATCTGGATCTCCATTCGAACGCGCGGCTATTCCAGCCTCTTCTTCCTTGAACGGCATAGCGGGCTTCCGCCCGAAAGCGGAAGTCGTCAGTCATAAAAATCTACTTAACTCATGAAACCTACTGTCATTTCAAAAACCTGCAAGCTGCCTGATGGCCGCGAAATCACCATCGAAACGGGAAAAGTTGCCCGGCAGGCAGATGGTTCTGTTGTCCTTCGCATGGCGAACACCATGCTGCTAGCGACGGTTGTCGCTTCGGAAGAAGCTAAAGAGGGAGCCGACTTCCTTCCGCTTTCCGTCGATTACCAGGAAAAATTTGCCTCGACGGGAAAAGTACCCGGAGGTTTCCTGAAGCGCGAAAGCAAACTGTCGGATTACGAGGTGCTGATCAGCCGCCTGGTCGACCGCGCCATCCGGCCCCTGTTTCCCGACGACTATCACGCTGAAACGCAGGTGATGATCTACCTCATCTCGGGAGATGAAAACGCGCTGCCTGATGCCCTGGCGGCTTTCGCCGCTTCTGCTGCCCTTTCGGTTTCCGATATTCCGTTCGGCGGTCATATTTCCGAAGTTCGCGTCGCCCGCATCGACGGCAAGTTTGTTGTCAATCCCGGCATGGCAGACCGGGCTAAAGCCGATATCGACCTCATCGTCGCCGCGTCGCTCGATAACATCCTCATGGTCGAAGGCGAAATGAAGGAAGTGGGCGAAGACGACATGCTCGAAGCGCTGCGCGTGGCCCACGAAGCCATCAAAGTACAGTGTCAGATCCAGATTGAATTAAGCCAGGCTGCCGGCAAGACAGAAAAGCGAACCTACGACCACGAGAAGAAAGACGAGAATCTGAAAGCGGAGCTGTGGAACCTTCTCTATGACAAAACATACGCGCACGCGAAGCAGCAGATTTCCAACAAGAAACTGAGGTCGGAAGGCTTCGGCAAGATCATAGACGAATACCTCGAGGCTCTTCCTGAAGATACGACAATCGACAAAGACCTTGCAAAACATTATTACCACGAAATACAGAAGAAAGCTTCGCGCGATCTCGTGCTGAACGAAGGCGTTCGCCTCGATGGCCGCAAGCCGAAAGAGATCAGGGACATCTGGTCGGAAGTTGACTACCTGCCATCGCCGCATGGCTCCGCGCTCTTTACGCGCGGCGAAACGCAGTCACTTACGACTGTCACCCTGGGAACGAAACTCGATCAGCAGACCATCGATGGCGCCATGATCTCCGGGTCGAACAAGTTCATCCTTCACTACAATTTCCCCGGCTTTTCGACGGGAGAGGTCAAACCCAACAGAGGGCCGGGCAGGAGAGAAGTGGGCCATGGCAATCTCGCCATGCGCGCCCTTAAGCACGTTCTGCCTCCTGATGCCGATAACCCTTACACCATCCGCGTGGTATCCGACATACTCGAATCAAATGGCTCTTCGTCCATGGCCACGGTGTGCGCCGGATCGCTCGCATTAATGGATTCGGGCGTGCCGGTGAAAGGTCCCGTTTCAGGGATTGCAATGGGAATGATATCGGATGCCAAGAGCGGCAAATACGCCATCCTCTCCGATATCCTCGGAGATGAAGACCACCTTGGCGACATGGATTTCAAGGTGACCGGAACCGAGAAAGGCATTACCGCCTGCCAGATGGACCTCAAGGTTGAAGGTCTTACCTATGAACTCCTGAAGGAAGCGCTCCTCCAGGCCAGAGAAGGGCGGCTGCACATCCTCAACGAGATGAAGAAAACGCTGTCTGCCCCGAGACCCGACCTGAAACCGCATGCTCCACGCGCGCAGACCATCATGATCGACAAAGAAATGATCGGCGCCGTGATCGGCCCCGGTGGCAAGATCGTTCAGGACATTCAGAATACCACAGGTGCTACCGTGGTGATCGAAGAGGTTGAGAACAAAAGTGTTGTGAGCGTCTTCGCCAGCGATAAAGAAGCGATGGACGGTGCCATGAGGCGCATCAAGGCCATTGTAGCCGTTCCGGAAGTCGGCGAGGTGTACGAGGGTAAGGTAAAATCGATTATGCCATTCGGTGCCTTTATAGAGTTCATGCCGGGCAAGGATGGGCTGCTTCACATCTCCGAAATCAAGTGGGAACGACTCGAAAACATGGAGGGTGTCCTGGAAGTCGGTGAGGAAGTGAAAGTTAAGCTCATCGAAATCGATAAGAAGACAGGAAAATTCAGATTATCCAGAAAAGTACTACTTCCAAGGCCTCCCAAAAAAGAGACAACGCCGACCGAATAATCGTATGACCCAGGATTGACAGGAACTAAGTTTTCGGTTTACTTTGTTAAATCAACAATGGCAGGGAACTGAATGAGACAGCTCAAGATCAGTAAACAGATCACGAACCGCGAGAGTCAATCGCTGGACAAATACCTTCAGGAAATTGGAAAGGTCGACTTGCTTACTCCCGACGAAGAAGTGGAGCTGGCCAAGCGGATTAAGGAAGGCGATCAGATCGCGTTGGAAAAATTGACGAAGGCTAACCTCAGGTTTGTGGTCTCCGTTGCAAAACAATACCAGAATCAGGGCCTGTCGCTCGGCGATCTCATCAACGAAGGAAATCTCGGGTTGATAAAAGCGGCACAGCGCTTCGATGAGACCCGTGGTTTTAAATTCATCTCTTACGCTGTATGGTGGATTCGTCAATCCATCCTCCAGGCGCTCGCCGAACAGTCTCGCATCGTGCGGCTCCCCCTGAATCGCGTGGGGTCCCTTAATAAGATTTCCAAGACATTTTCCGAACTGGAACAGAAATACGAGCGTGAGCCTTCCCCTGAAGAGCTTGCCGAGGTACTCGACGTAACCACGGCCGAGGTTGTAGACACCATGAAGATCTCCGGGCGTCACGTATCCATGGACGCACCTTTTGTACAGGGAGAAGAAAACAGCCTCCTCGATGTCCTGGAAAACGACAGCGAGGAAACACCGGACTCCGGACTGATGAATGACTCCCTCAGAAGAGAAGTGCAGCGCGCGCTCTCAACCCTTACTCAACGCGAAGCCGATGTCATTACCTTGTACTTCGGCCTTAACGGAGAGCATGCGATGACCCTGGAGGAAATAGGTGAGAAATTCAACCTGACGCGCGAACGGGTGCGGCAGATTAAGGAAAAGGCTATCAGAAGGTTACGCCATACCTCCAGAAGCAAAGCTTTAAAGCCTTACCTGGGTTAGAAATACTTGAAGGCAACAGTGTTTTAGGGCCTCTCAGGCCTGCCATCGCGTGAGCCTCAGCACCGGCAGCCTTTTCTTTTATCGACAAAATGAATCCATAATGAGCAAAGAAGCAGTAAAAGTGTTGATCATCGGGTCAGGGCCGGCTGGGTATACCGCCGCCATTTACGCCGCCAGAGCCGGATTGTCGCCAGTGCTTTACACAGGAGGACAACCGGGTGGCCAGCTGACGACGACCAATGACGTGGAGAACTACCCCGGATATCCGGATGGCATCAACGGTCCACAGATGATGATCGATTTCCAGAAACAGGCTGAGCGGTTCGGCACGAAGATCCATTACGGCCTGGTGACCGCAGTGGACTTCTCAGGCTATCCGCTCCGGGTGACCATTGATGAAAAAGACGAAGTGATCGCGGAAAGTGTAATCATTGCCACGGGGGCTTCAGCCAAATACCTCGGCCTTCCGGGAGAGGTGCTGTACAACAACAAAGGCGTTTCTGCCTGCGCGGTTTGCGATGGATACTTCTTCAGAGGGAAGGAAGTGGCAGTGGTAGGCGCGGGCGATTCCGCTGCGGAAGAGTCAACTTACCTTGCAAAACTTTGTCCAAAAGTCCACTTGATCGTAAGACGGGACGAGATGCGCGCCTCGAAAATCATGCAGCAGCGCGTATTGAACACGCCCAATATTGAGATCCACTGGAATAGCGAGACAGATGAGATACTGGGAGATGACAGCGGCGTGACTGGCATCCGGATCTTCAACAATAAGACCGGAGAGAAGAAAGAGCTCGCCGTTGAGGGATTCTTCCTGGCAATCGGTCACAGTCCGAACACGGCGATTTTCAAAGGCATACTCGACATGGACGAGACAGGATACCTGAAGGTCTCACCCGGCAGCACCAGGACGAATATTCCGGGTGTCTTCGCCGTGGGTGATGCCGCGGATAAAGTATATCGCCAGGCCGTCACCGCCGCGGGAACCGGTTGCATGGGCGCGCTGGACGCGGAAAAGTTTCTCGTGGCCAAAGAGCTGGAGCTGGCATAGACTACAGCATAAAAAAACTCCCGGTTGTAGCCGGGAGTTTTCGTTTTAACCGGATGCAACAATGAAACTCGACATTCTCGTACTCGCTGCCCACCCTGATGATGCGGAATTGGGCTGTGGCGGCACGATTGCCAGGCACACCCGGCGCGGCGACAAGGTGGGCATCATCGATTTTACACGAGGCGAGCTGGGCACGCGTGGCACCCCTGAAATACGCGCGCGGGAGGCCGAGGAGTCGGCGAAGATTCTCGGCGTTTCAATACGGGAAAATCTCCAGCTTCCCGATGGTTTTTTCCGGAATGATGCCGCAAGCCAGCTCACGGTGATCCGCGCCATCCGCAACTATCAGCCGCGGGTCGTTCTTGCGAACGCCGTATACGACCGGCATGTTGATCATGGCAAGGGAGCATCGCTCGCGTACGATGCCTGTTTCCTGTCAGGCCTTGCCAAAATTGAAACGATTGGAGAGAACGGAGAGAAGCAGCGCCCATGGCGCCCGGAGGCTGTGTATCATTACGTTCAAAGTCAATTCATTTCACCCGATCTTGTTGTGGATATTTCGGAAGACTGGGAAACAAAAATGAAAGCCGTGCACGCTTTCCGCTCCCAATTCCACAATCCCGACAGCAAGGAACCTGAAACGTATATCAGCAAGCCGGGATTTCTCAAGATGCTCGAGGCACGCGCGGTGGAGTACGGCCATGCCATTGGTGTCACTTACGGGGAAGGCTTTACCACGCGCAGGCTGGTAGGCGTGAACTCACTCTTCGATCTTATCTAGGCTGGCGCAAGGCGTTTTTACGCTCTGCTTTAACCATTCACATTCGGGTCAAGGCGCAAGCCGGTGGATCTTCCAGGCATCATCAACCTTCGCGTACTGGATCCGGTCATGAAGTCTGCCCGGTCCACCCTGCCAGAATTCAACCTCGAATGGATCAACCTGATAGCCGCCCCATTGTTGCGGCCGGGGCAGGGCCGCATACCCTTCAAATTTTTTTTCGATGTCCCTGTACCGTTGTTCCAGTATGGAGCGGCTCCCGATCATCGAGCTCTGTGGAGATGCCCATGCGCCGATCTGTGATTCTCTAGGCCGGCTTTGAAAATATGTATCCGACAGGGAAGGAGCGACGCGTGAGGCGATTCCCTTCACTCTTACTTGTCGCTCCAGCTCGGGCCAGAAAAATGTCAAGGCGCAGGCTGGATTCTTCTCCAACTGCCTTCCCTTGTCACTTTGATAATTCGTGTAAAAGATAAAGCAGTTGTTTTCAAGGCCTTTCAGCAATACAACTCTCGCGGAAGGCGTGCCGTGTTCATCAATAGTGGCGAGGGTCATTGCATTTGGCTCGATCACTTCGGACTTCAAGGCCTCTCCGAACCATTTTTCAAATTGTTTTACCGGGTGCGGGTCGACATTGGAGACATCCACAGTCGCCTTTCGGTAGTCTTTTCTTATATTCGCTATGTCTTGCATCTGACAATTTTAAAGTCGGGCGTTTGCAACGGAATACCGTTGACGTCATCGGGCACGAAATTTATCAAAGAAATAAGATTTGCATAGATGGTTGCTAAGTATTTTATTCAGGTAATTATTAGCCCTGACAAATCAAAGAGTGTACAATCGCTAAATCGCACGGATGGAGTTCTTTAAGTACCGGAATAAGATAAAACCCGAAAAAGGTCGTTTGCTGATCTCGGAGCCTTTCCTTCCGGACCCCAATTTTGAGAGAACCGTGGTGCTGTTATGTGAGCATAACGAGGAAGGATCTTTCGGCTTCGTACTTAACAAACCGTCGATCCTGAAAGTAAACGAGGTTATGGAGAACATGACGGATCTCGACAACGAGGTGTTTGTCGGCGGACCGGTACAGCAGGACACGCTTCATTTTATTCACCGCAACACCGTGTTGGAAAACGCCGTCGAGATCGTCGACCGCATTTATTGGGGAGGCGCCTTTGAGAATCTAATGCTGCTGTACGAAAGCCGGCAGATTACCGGCAAGGACATCCGCTTCTTTCTCGGATACAGCGGCTGGGGCCCTGGTCAGCTGGAGACTGAGCTGGAACAAGACTCCTGGATCGTTTGCGATTATGTTACGGACCAGCTGTTATTTGACACCGGTTCAGATATAATGTGGAGAAAAGCCCTCGAAAACATGGGAGGGAGGTTTTCCATGTATTCTAACTATCCGGTCGATCCGAGATTGAATTAGGCATTTTTAGTAACTTAGCATAAAAGGGGGGTAGCAATGGATTCTTTCACCATGGAAATCGAAAAAGATAAGCGCGATGAGCAAGACAACGTGCAGGCGCCAGGACGTCTCAACGCACCAGGCCATTCCGTCTTAAATTCGGAAGCTGATTTATCTGAACACGATGAATCCCTTGATGAAAATCTTGAAATTGAGGAGCACAAGCACGCCGATTACAGCAACTACTCCAAAGCGCAGTTGGTAGGTGTGGTGAAAGACCTCGCCAGGGAAAATAACTACAAAAAGATCGATCACATCCTGAAGGAGATAAAGCCGCACTACGACGACATCCGGGAAAAGGAGCGATTGGCCGCAATGGAAAAATTCGTCGCCAATGGCGGTGAACCGGCGGATTTCGATTATAAAGGCGACGAGCTGGACAACGTTTTCGATGCAAACCTGAAGCTCATCCGCGACCGGCGTGCGCAATTCTTCCGGCAGCAGGAAGACGAAAAGAACGAAAACCTCCGGAGGAAACAGGAGCTTATTGAAAAGCTCCGGGTCCTTGTCGATTCCCAGGAGAACACCAATCAATTTGAAGCCTTCAAGGAATTGCAGAAGGAATGGCGCAGCCTTGGTCCTGTACCGTCCACGCACGCAAAAACACTGTGGGCAAATTACCACGCATTGGTCGACAGGTTTTACGATAATCAAAGCATCTATTTTGAATTAAAGGAGCTCGACCGGAGAAAGAATCTCGAATCAAAGCTCGAACTCTGCGCCAGGGCCGAGCGACTGGCCGAGGTGGAGATCATCAAAGATGCCATCCGCGAGCTCAACGAGCTGCACCAGGAATTCAAGCACCTGGGGCCTGTGCCTGCCGAAGAAAAAGAAAGCATCTGGCAGCGCTTTAAGGGGGCATCCGACGCCGTATATGCAAAACGCGATGCGTACCTTCACAACCTTCAGCAGGAGCTCCAGCAGAACCTGGACCTCAAATCGAAGTTAGCCGATGAAGCACAGGCCTACACCACTTTCCAGAGCGACCGGATCAAGGAATGGAATGAAAAGACCAAGGAAATCCTTGAACTTCAGAAAAAATGGGAAGCCGTTGGCGGTCTTCCCCGTGCCAGGGCAAAAGATGTAAATAAAAGATTCTGGTCCGCTTTCAAATCCTTCTTCAACAACAAGAATACATTCTTCAAAAAGCTGGATGAGGAGCGCGAACAAAACCTCCAGCTCAAGAACGAGCTGGTAAAGCAGGCGCTCGTCCTGAAAGAAAGCCAGGACTGGGAAAAAACTTCGAACGACCTGAAAACGCTCCAGCAGAAATGGAAAGACGTTGGACCCGTGCCCGAGAAATTCCGCGAACGGATCTTCAAGGAGTTTAAAGATGCCTGTGATTACTTCTTCGCCCAGAAGAGGGGTCAGATGGGAAAAGTCGAACAGGAGCAGATCGACAACTTTAACCTGAAGACAGCCATTTGCGAAGAGCTTGAAAAACACGTCGCAGAGGGGACAGCGTCCGCCGACCTGTTGAGAGACCTTCAGGACCGCTACAACACGGTCGGATTCGTTCCTAAAAAAGATATTACCGCGATCAAAAACCGCTATCATGAAGCGGTGGAAAGATTTGTTGCCGCGATTCCCGCCATCAGCGACGATGAGAAGAGCCGGTTGCTCCTCGAAAATCAACTGAGTGACCTGAAGAAGGATCCCATGGGAGACCGCAAGATCTACCAGAAGGAGCAAGCCATTCGCAAGAAAATCACGAAAGCCGAAAACGATATCGCGCTCTGGAAAAACAACCTTGAATTCTTCGGAAGATCCCAGAACGCCGACAAAGTCCGCGATGAATTCAACGACAAGATCCGAACCACCACCGAGCATCTCAAGGAGTTGAAACAGCAGCTCAAGCTCCTGCGCACAGTCTGAGAGACAAACCCTTTTGACCCGCCGCTATTCAAACGGATACCGACCGGACCGTATGTCATATTTGCGTCACAGTCGGCCGGTTTTATGCGCGGGCATCCAATCTGAACTGTCTCTGGTGTCCGACCACATCCCATTACATCAAGACTTCCAGGCTGCTTGACCAATGATTGGTCTGCACGAATGAGTCGGCGGCGGGTATTCCGGGCGTTGTGTGAGAACCGGGCGCACCTCAACCAGGCTGGGGTACAATCTTTTTACCGGGACGGATATGCGGTTGTTCGTCTCGATATTGATTCTGTTGCTGCCAATGAGGGCCGCCCTGGGACAGTATCTCAAACCGAAGATCGTCGGCCAGAAAGAATTGTCCACCCTGCAGGGCCAGCCAATTGCCATTCAGCTGACGGATCTCTATGTCGAGGAAAAGGATGCAGGTGATTCGGG
>DASVOT010000619.1:0-3283 GCA_036383235.1 Chryseosolibacter sp. | reverse complement strand
CCCATGGAGATCTGTCATGAGCCCATGGACGTGATCTGCTCCGACGCCGGAATGGAACTGCTTGCATATGGGATCCGTAAGCCCGTTATTCTTGCCGAGACGGGCGCGGTGGAACCCCGGCACTCGGGGCCCAGCCAGTATTATGCGAAAGACACTGCAGGAATTATTTTGCACGACGCTCTTTTTGCACCTTTCTTTTCCGGGGCGGCGGGCGCTGGAATGATCTGGCACTGGGACCAATACGTCGCTAAGAACAATCTGTGGCATCACTTTAACCGGTTTGCCCAGGCGGTGAAGGGACTCAATCCCGTAAAGGAACAATTCAAGCCATTCTACTTTGAGACCAACGCGCTACGGGTATACGGCCTGCGGGGGAAGCAAACATTTCTATTGTGGTGCAGGGACAAAGAGAACAGCTGGCAAACGGAGCTGAGGGATGATATTGCGCCCCGGACGATCCATCGTGCAGCCCTGCCGTTGTCGCCGTATCTGAAGCCGGGTGAAATTGCGGCGGTTCAATCCTTTGACCCCTGGAGGAATGAATGGCAACAACTGGACAGCAGCGATAACATCACACTGCCGGATTTTCAACGGTCGGTTGTGTTGAGGGGAAAGATCAGGTGACTAAACAGGATCAGTCTGCAACTGAACGCTCCACTTACGCCGCGGCAAGGATCAGTCTGCCCTCCCGAGCCTCTTCAGGTGCACGAGGTGGGATACCAGCGCCTGAAACATGCTCTTGTATTCAATGTAAGTGACATTGGATTGAGCGCAGGCCTCCTTCACGAAGCGGCTGACCGTCGGATAATGAATGTGGCTGATGCGCGGAAAAAGGTGATGCTCGATCTGAAAATTCAAACCGCCCAGCAACCAGTGCAGCACCTTGCTTCCGGTCGCAAAGTTGGCGGTTGAATTGAGCTGGTGAATAGCCCATTCCTGTTTTTCCGACGCGTTCTGGTCGTGGGGTGAATGAAATTGCGTATCCTCCACCACATGGGCCAGCTGAAAGACCACGCTGATCGAAAGTCCTGTAACAAACGTGACGATAAAGAAACCGATGAGGGCAGGAAGCCAGCCCACCATCACGACGGGAATGACAATATAGACCGCCACGTACAGGATCTTCGTCGCCCAGAAAATAAAATGCTCTTTTAACTCCAGCTTCTTAGGACTGGAATTCGCCGAATGCCTTCCGGAAAAATATTTTTGAAAGTCCTCGTAAAAAACCCATGCGATATAAGAGATACCATACAGCGCAACCCAGTAGATATGCTGAAACCGGTGAAACCAGTAACGCGGCTGCTCGGCATGCATGCGCATAAAGGGTTTCGCGTCAATATCCGAATCCATGCCGTCGATATTGGTAAACGTGTGGTGATTGACGTTGTGCTTGATCTTCCAGAAATAGGTGATGCCTCCCAGCATGTTCAGCGAGTAGGCCGACGCTTTGTTCACCCATGAATGTTTTGAAAAGCTCTGATGCCCGCCCTCGTGCATCACATTGAAACCGATGACACCCAGGTTCAGCCCCAGTAATACGGCGAGAGGGATCGAAATCAAGGGCATTGGTGTAAAGAAGACCAGCACCACATACAGCGCGGCAGCCGTCAGCATCTGGATGCCTCCTTTCAGATAAAGTTTTCCATTACCGGCAGGGTCGATCCGCGCTTCTGCGAAGTGACGGTCGATGCTCTCCTTAAGGTCTTTGAAAAAAGAAGTCTGATTGCGCTGGAATGTGAATTTTAACATGTAAGGGGGGTTATCTCTCTTTAACTTGATCCGCCAACAATTCGTTCAGCCAGACTCACTTAAAGATAGTCATTTAGTTTGCCAATCCAAAACCACGGAGATTTCCACACGAAGCGGCAGGCGCTGCGCCGTAACGATCGTTACGCTGTAAAACCAATCAAGAGCGATAGAGGAGCGTGCCCCAATGCCGGATGGGCTCTCATCGCTTCGCGGAATGTCAAGACGGATTTTTTTTTCAGCACACCGTTTTGTAGTTATCTTTACTCCAATGCACAGGCTCATGATTCAGCGAATCCTTTCCGTTCTTCTCCTGCTCCTCTGTTTTGCCAATGACGCACGGACGCAGAACGAGACCGGCCGGAACGCGCGGCTTCATATCAAACCCACGGAGGATTTTGACATCAGCGGCGATGGCAGCAATCCGGCCTGGAAGAAAGCCGAATGGATCACCCTCTCACGAATCAAAGGAACATCCCCGTACACCACGCGCGTAAGACTGCTGTATTCCGCGACAGGCATTTACGCGTTTTACAATTGCGAAGACAAGAAGATCAACGCAACTCTCCGTGAGGATTTCAGCAGGCTGTGGACTGAAGATGTGATCGAGATGTTCCTCTGGCCGGATGAATCGCATCCCCTCTACCTGGAATACGAGCTTTCACCGCTTGCCTATGAGCTGGCTATCCTCGTACCCAACATCAACGGCCAGAGCGCAGGGTGGATGCCCTGGCATTACGAAGGGAACAAGAAGACGAGAAAAGCAACGAAAACACTTCGCGGCAGTGACGGGGAAATAACCGGATGGACAGGCGAGTTCTTCATTCCGTATGCGTTGCTCCGGCCACTTCCGAATGTGCCGCCGAAAAAAGGAACGGAATGGCGGGCCAATGTCTACCGCATCGACTACGACGACGCGGAATCGGCGTACTGGTCATGGCAACCGGTCAACAACAACTTCCATGAGTTTCAGAAATACGGGACGTTTGTGTTTGACTGATCGCGTGCCGGCTTTCGACGCATTCGCGATGCGCGATCCCGTGGAAGGGTCCTTAAATAACATACCATGCAAAAAGTCCTAAGCTTCACTATTATTCCACTCATGTTCATGTTCGCGATGGTCTCCTGCGGATCCGGGGAGCATAAAGAAAGGATCCCGGAGTTTTCGCCCTTCGACGACGATATTGCCTTCCTGAAAAAATATACGGATGTCATCGTGCTGGCCGACTCAAAGGGGAAGTCGCGTATCGCCGTCATACCCGGACTGCAGGCCCGCGTCATGACGAGCACGGGCGGTCCGCCTGACAATCTCAGCTACGGGTGGATCAACAAATCGTTCTTTCAATCGGGAGATACCTCCACCCACATGAACGCCTTCGGCGGCGAGGAGCGCTTCTGGATGGGCCCCGAGGGTGGACAGTTCTCTATCTTTTTCCAGAAAGACAGCGCCTTCACTTTCGAAAACTGGCACACGCCAAAAGTCATCGACCTGGATCCCTGGCAGGTTGTCTCCCACACCTCAAATACAGCTGCGTTC
>DASVOT010000618.1:0-6411 GCA_036383235.1 Chryseosolibacter sp. | reverse complement strand
CCGATGTGCAGCGGGGATACACCCTGGTGGGCAAACCTCTCCTTCACCCGAAAACGAAGGTCGAACGGGGTATAAAGGCCGAAGAATCGAAAAGACTCATCGACACCTTTTTCCAGCGTCTCAGAGACGTTTAGGCAGCGGATGAGAAGCGGGCCACAGATAAGCGGCGTTGGAGGCCTTTTTACCCAAAGCGGTCATTTCATTCTGGCCGGCCTATTAACCTGATTAAAGATTCAAGCCTCAAATAATGAAAAACCAATTTTGCGGGTTCACCGGAGGTTGTATATTTGGTTCCCTTTTAAAAAAATGTTCAACCTGTAAAAATCTTGAGTATGGCTTTCACACTTCCTGCACTTCCGTATGCATTTAATGCCCTCGAACCACATATCGATGCCCGCACCATGGAGATCCACCACGGTAAACACCACAATGCCTATGTTACCAACCTCAACAACGCCATCGCCGGGACCGATGCCGAGAAATTAAGCATCGAAGAGATCTGCAAGAAAGTCTCAAAGTATCCGGTGGCAGTCAGAAACAACGGAGGTGGACATTACAACCACAGCATGTTCTGGACCATCATGAGCCCGAACGCCGGGGGCAAGCCGGCTGGTGCGCTTGCCGATGCGATCAACGGCGCCTTCGGAAATTTCGACGAATTCAAAACGAAGTTTGCAGCCGCGGCTGCGGGCAGATTCGGATCGGGATGGGCCTGGCTCGTGGTCGATAGCAGTGGCAAACTCCAGATCACTTCCACTCCGAACCAGGATAATCCGCTCATGGATGTTGCCGAAGTGAAGGGCGCTCCCATCTTCGGGCTCGACGTATGGGAGCACGCGTATTACCTCAACTACCAGAACCGCAGACCGGATTACATCAACGCCTTCTGGAACGTCGTGAACTGGAACGAGGTCGCGAAAAGATTTTCAGCTGTTAAATAACAGGATGGCATCGTTGCCTGCAGTTGGAGACGGTAGATGCAATGCAAGCCGCAATTGTTGTAGAGATAAGGTATGCCTTCTCTCTACAACAAATAATTATTTTGATTTTTTAGTGTAGGATCATCGCTACCGGTTCACCGCTTTCTCCTCGATCTGTTTCATGATGGCGAGATATTCGTCGCGCAACCTGGCGGCTTCCATGAACTCGAGCTCTTTTGCGGCTTTTTCCATCTCCTTGCGCGTGCGGTCCGCCATTTTCAGCAAATCCTCCTTGCTGAGATATGCCACGACGGGGTCGGCAGCAAGCGTCGCCTCCTCGGCCTCGACATAATAGCGTTTGCTGTCCCTGCTTGAGTCGGCCACTTTCGTCTGACCCAAAATCGATTCTCTGGATTTAAAGATTGTTTTCGGCTCGATGCCATGCGCTTTATTGTAATCGAGCTGGATCTTTCTCCTGCGGTTTGTTTCGTCGATAGCCTCTTGCATTGAATCCGTGATGGTATCGGCATACATGATCACCTTGCCGTTCACATTGCGCGCGGCGCGCCCGATGGTCTGGACCAGTGAACGCTGGTTCCTGAGAAATCCTTCCTTGTCGGCATCAAGAATGGCGACGAGCGAAACTTCGGGGAGGTCAAGGCCTTCCCGCAGCAGGTTCACGCCTACCAGCACGTCATACACGCCCAGCCTCAACTCGCGCAGGATTTCCACTCTTTCGAGGGTGGGAACTTCCGAATGGATATACCGGCATTTCACTCCCGCGCGGTCCATGAATTTCGTCAACTCCTCCGCCATGCGTTTCGTGAGAGTCGTCACCAGCACGCGTTCCCTGAGCTTGACGCGCTCGTCAATTTCTTCCAGCAGATCGTCAATCTGGTTGCGGCTTGGTTTGACATCGATCTGCGGATCCAGCAGACCGGTGGGACGAATGATCTGTTCCACGACAATGCCTTCGGATTTTCGCAACTCGTATTCGCTCGGCGTCGCACTGACGTAAATCGCCTGGTTTACCATTGTCTCAAATTCGTTGAAGGTAAGGGGCCGGTTGTCCAGCGCAGAGGGTAGTCGGAACCCGTAGTCGACCAGGTTGACTTTCCGCGACCGGTCACCTCCCCACATGGCCCTGATCTGCGGAATGGTAACGTGGCTCTCGTCTACCACCAGCAGGTAATCGTCGGGAAAATAGTCCAGCAGGCAGAAGGGCCGGCCGCCGGGCCTGCGGCCATCGAAGTACCGCGAATAGTTTTCGATGCCCGAACAATACCCCAGCTCCCTCATCATCTCGAGGTCAAATTCGGTCCGTTCCTTCAGGCGCTTGGCCTCCAGGTGCCGCAGCTCAGACTCGAACATTCCCACCTGTGTGATCATGTCCGCCTGAATTTCACGCATGGCGTGATGAAGTGATTCTTTGCCCGTCACGAACAGGTTCGCAGGAAAGATCGTCACCACTTTTTCATCGGAGATCTTTCTTCCTGATTGCGGGTCTATCCGCTGGATGGATTCGATCTCATCGCCGAAGAAATAGATCCGGATGGCATAATCGGCGTAAGCAAGAAAAATATCGACCGTGTCGCCTTTCACGCGGAAGGTACCGCGCTTGAATTCTGCCTCCGTCCGGTTGTAGAGGATGTCCACGAGCCCGAACAACAGCCGGTTTCTCGCCAGCACTTCCCCGGCTTTGAGTTTGATGACGTTTTTTCCGAATTCGTCCGGATTACCGATACCATAGATACAGGATACGGAGGCCACGACGATCACATCGCGCCTTCCGGTGAGGAGGGAAGAAGTGGCGCTCAGGCGCAGCTTTTCGATTTCCTCATTTATCGAAAGGTCCTTTTCAATGTAGAGATTCGAGGAGGGAATGTAGGCCTCGGGTTGATAATAGTCGTAATAAGAGATAAAA
The DNA here is from genome assembly GCA_036383235.1 of Chryseosolibacter sp. Classification (GTDB taxonomy): domain Bacteria; phylum Bacteroidota; class Bacteroidia; order Cytophagales; family Cyclobacteriaceae; genus Chryseosolibacter. Next base: position 3,567 of record DASVOT010000618.1, on the reverse strand, counting down.
TACTCCACCGCGTTTTCGGGGAAGAACTGTTTGAATTCGCCGTAGAGCTGTGCGGCAAGCGTCTTATTGTGGCTCAGAACAAGTGTGGGCCGGCCGCTGGCGGCGATCACGTTGGCGATGGTGAAGGTCTTGCCCGATCCGGTTACGCCGAGCAGCGTCTGGTGCGCCTCGCCCTCCTCGAGTCCTTTTACAAGCTGTTCGATGGCCTGCGGTTGGTCGCCGGTGGGAACATACTCGCTCGTTAATTTGAAATCCATAGAAAATGATATGAAGGCATACCCCTTGGCAACCTGAACGAAGCAAAAAAACAACTGGTTCCTGACAACAGTATGTCAGCAGTCTTTTAGCTCCGGCATTTGCATCCTCGCAGCGCTGACTTTGCCAAAAGCCAAGAGCCAGGAGCCAAACGCCATCCCGATAGCCATCGGGAGCCAACAGCTACTAATTATTCCATATTTTCCACGATTTCTCAGCCTGGACATGGAGCATCTCGAGGCCATTTTTCACGACGGCCCCTCTCATCTCCGCTTTCTGAAGGAACATGGTCCTGGCGGGGTTGTAGATGAGATCATATACATAATGGTCGGGTGTCAGCTGTTCATACTCGATGGGCGGCATGGTGTTCGTGTTCGGATGCATGCCAAGGGGAGTGGTGTTGATGACAAGATTTGATTCGCGGATGATCTTCGGCTGCTTTTCAAGATCCTGGTACGTGTAGTTTCCTCTTGACGCTTCGCGGGATACGAGCTTGAAGGGAATGTTCAGCTTAATGAGCGCTTCCTGCACGGATTTGGACGAACCGCCGGTTCCCAGGATGAGCGCCTTAAACGTCTTATCCTTCGGAAGCCACTTCTCGATGGTCTCATAGAAGGCGTCCATGTCGGTGTTGAATCCTTTGCGCTGTCCGTTCTGGATCTTGATCACGTTTACGGCGCAGATCTTTTTGGCCGCAGGGTCCACCTCGTCGAGATACTGGATCACCTGTTCTTTGTAGGGAATGGTCACGTTGAGGCCGGAGAGGCCTTTTGTATTTTTGATAAGGTCTTCAATTTCGCGGATATTGTTCAGCGGGAACAGTTCATAGTGATGGTCGCGGAGGCCTTCGCGAAAGAATTTTTCATCAAAGTAAGATTTCGAGAACGAGTGACTAACGGTAAGTCCTATCAGCCCGAAGATTTTTTCCATTTCAGCTTTTTGTTTTTAGCCTTGCAGCGATTTTTTCAATTAAAACCACGATAAACACCCCCAATGCCATCATGAGAATTGCGTAAAAGATCTGCGGGTCTTTGCCGGTGAGTTCCAGGTACCGCCACGGTAATATACTTTTATCGAAGGCGGGGATCCGTTTTCCCTGCACGGTCGTTGCATATTCAAATACCTCCCGCCAGGGCCAGATCTTGTTCAGGGAACCAATCATGAGGCCAGCGAAAAAAGCTACCGTGGCGTTGAAATATTTTGCGAGCATGGCTGCGATGAATCTTGCAAAGACGACGAGTCCCAGGATTCCTCCGGAGACAAAAAAGGTGATCACGTCACTTTCAAGGGAGCCAAAGCTAGTAAGGATATATTGATATTTCCCAAAAAAGATCAAGATAAATGCGCCTGAAACACCCGGAACGACGAACGTGCTGCCCCCGAGCATACCGGAGACAAATGCAAAGAGCACATTGTCGGGCAAGGCAACGGGTGAAGACCGGGTGACCAGGTAACTCAGGCCCAGGCCGGCAAAGACACAAATTACGACAAGGGCGTTCCATCGGGTGATCTTTCTGAGCAACAGCAAAGCGGCAATGATGACGAGGCTGAAAAAGAATGAAGAAAGATAGATGGGGAATGTGTTATAGTAATAACTGAAAATGGTCCGCAAGGCGAGCAGGCCCGAGATGATCCCTGCGAACAGCACGAGCAGGAAGCCGCCGTTGATCCTTCTCCAGAACTCGCGGAAATTTTTTTGACGGAGCAGTTTCAGGGCCGTGCGGTCAACGGCCCGAATGGAAAAAATAAATTCCTGGTAAACACCCACCAGCAGAGCCATAGAGCCGCCGGATATGCCCTGCAAGACTCCGGTCGCGCCGATGCAAAGACCTTTGATATACAGGAACATATAATCCAGTGGCCTTCTCACCGCTGCGCAAACGATTAATCCACCTCGAAAGGAGGAGCCGAATGACTGGTTTTCTTCTCAATGCCCAGAAAGTGGAGGAACGTGTCTCCTCTTAATCCAAGGCGAATGGTTTCCAGCGGAATGATCTCTTCGGGCGCAATATTTCCCAGGTTTACGTTTGCGCCCAATAATTTTATAAACCATACCTGCTGGGCCTTCTGAGGCGCTTCCCAGATGATCTTCTCGAAGGGAATCTTGGTGAGGATCTCCTGCACAAGCCCTGACCGGACTTCGCCCGTTGAACGGAACAATCCCACGTTTCCGGCCTCGCGCGCCTCCCCGATCACTTTCCATGCCCCGGCATCGAGTTCTTTCTGCATGAGGTCGATCCACATATACGGCGGAATGATCTTGTCGGCGTCTTTTGAGCCGACTTCCGAAAGCACGGTCACCTGTTCGGAAAGTTTTACGATGTAGTCACACTTCTTGTCGTGGTCCAGCTCGATCGACCCATCCGACACTTCGGCAAATGACATATCAAATTTGTCGAGCAGCCTGCGGTAATCATCAAACTGATTACGGATAATAAAAGCCTCAAAGAGTGTTCCTCCGAAATAGGTGGGGAGTCCGGCATCCCGGTACACTTTGAGCTTATCTTTCAGGTTGGGAGTAACAAAAGAGGTCCCCCATCCAAGCTTAACGATGTCTACGTGGTCTGAGCAAATGCTCGCAAAATCTTCGGCGGCACGGATACTGAGGCCTTTGTCCATCGCCATAGTAAATCCGTATTGCCTGGGCTTCTTGGTCCGCTCAGGTAAGTTTTTAAGATCGTAATTCATTTAATGGTTTTCTTTTCTAAACTGCTCAATGATCTTGTGCAAGGCTTTCTGGGTTTCGATTTTCGGAAAGAAATCAAATAGTGCCGCGTGACCATCAAAGTCCAAAATTAACGCATTTTCCAAATAAGTAAAGGCCTCCTTGAATTTGCCGGCTTCAATGAGGTATACAGTCATGCGGTAGAACAGTTCAGCATCGTCGGGAATGTTGGCTAATCCCTGCATCAGCGTGTCAGTGGCCTTTATGAAATCCCCTTGCTCATAGAAGATAAAAGACCAATTGAGCCATATTTCTTTGTCTTCAGGTTCCAGTTTGCTGGCTTCTTCGTAGGCATCGATGCTGGAAATGGTGTTGCCGATCTTGAATTCAGCGTGGGCCACTGATTTCCAGTATTCGGCGTTCTCGGTGTGCAGCTTCAGCGCCTTGTTGTAAAAATGAAGGGCCTGATGCCATTTTTCAAGTTTCTCCAGGCAAGCTCCTGCCCCGTACCACGCCTCGTCGTACAGCGCATCGAGCTTAGACGCTTTTTGAAAATACTTCAGCCCAAGCTCATACTGCTCGAGGCTTTCGTAGGCAGCGCCGATGCAGCAATACACTTCCGGGCTCGGTCCCTCCAGCTCGATCGT
>DASVOT010000617.1:0-6903 GCA_036383235.1 Chryseosolibacter sp. | reverse complement strand
TTTCTTTGCGGGTTTTTATTCTCTCGCCAATGAAGGTGCCTATGGCACTGCCTTCTTTAAATCCGTCCTCGATGGCTGGCCGATAGTGGATTCCACCGTACAGCCTGCTGATGGCGGCCTCCTGCGCGGCCTCGTTGAATGATTTGAAGCTGCGAGCTGTCAGGCCAAATTCGACTTCAGTAGAATCGAGAAATGCAAAGTTGTCACCGAGCAAACGGATCAGGGTTACCGCACAGGCGGAAGACACCACGCTATGCCCGCTTGTGTACTCGGGGAACGGAGGGGTCTGTAACACGGGCAACCAATCTTCATCGATATGCTCATTGATGTAAGTCTCAGGCCTGATGAGCCTGGCGCGATACTTTGCGTCCCAGCAACTGATAAAACCATCCATTTGAGAAATGGCAACCAGCGCATACGCTTCCGCTGATTCAACAAAGCTTGCATTGGCCTTCATGCAGGCTACGTGCGTGATATTCATCCAGTGTCCACCGGGCGATATTTTCTTGGTAGCAAACATAACATGGCCCTTCACATTCATTACAAACGGATTGCAATCCCAGAAGAACGCGATCTGGCGCTGCTCGGGGGTCAGATTCTTCACTGTGGAATAGACCTCGTAGGCTTCCTTGTAGAATGCGCTGTTTTTGTCCGTGGAGAAAATGGTCGGCCCTTTCGGTTTAAATTGCGTACATGAATCCATCACCATGGTCCTGATCTCGGACCAGTGCGGCTCGATGGCATCCATATAAGCCGGCGGCGTAGGTTTCCAGGTAGAAGGGTCTTCGTCGATGGAATACTTGGGGAACGAGCGTGATTGCTTGTAATTGTCCTTGGAAGACCAGCCAAGGATGTGCTTGGCAACCTCCTGCCCATACGCTACGGAACGATCGAATATTTCGTCAGGAACGCCTGCATCCCTGAATTCCTGCATGATCTTGCCGTGAAAATCATCCATTTTATCTTCGGAAAAGACCATCGCCTTACCGACGGCGAGCATCGCTTCAACGGAAGCCAGAGGGTAACAATACTGTACGCCTGGCTGAGGCTGGGGCACCGGCTCAAGCCCTTTCAGCTGACCGGCGAAACTAACATACATCGGATTATCATGAATAGCTGCCTCATACGCCGCAACGCTCATATACGAATAGATCCTGCTCGCAACCGGAGGCGAAAAAATGTCATGGACGATCACATCGGTTACGCTTTTAACCGACCGGTGAAGAAACTCCGGATTATTTACCTTGGGTTTATAGTCCTCCTTCGGGACCGATACCGAACATGCGCTGAGCACTCCCGCAACAGCCAGCACGACGAATTTTAAAACTATTCTGTCCATCTCCTTCAGTTATCCCGTAAAAATAATTATTTACATCGACAATTGCATGTCGGCCTGTAAAATCGACACTGCGGGAATAAAATAATATGACTTCTGTCATATTTGCCGCCGGTTCGCTGCAGTCGACGACCTTTCCCGCCAATCCAATCGGCTCACGGGCTCTTTGCGCGGCCCTGCTTCAACACCAGGAGCTTGTCATTGTTTCTTCCCACGAGAACGATCCTGCCGCCGCTCCCATCGCGCAATGATTCGATATCCCTGCCTTCACCAGGAACAAAAAAGCCGGATCGCTGATGATCGATGGCGCTGAACTGACCCTTCCCATCGCCGAGCAAGATCAGCCCATAGCCCGCATCATTTCTGCCGATATCCGGCTGCACGGCATTCAGGTTACCTGCGGCCAGAATATCCGCATGGCCATCCCCGTTTACATCATCAATTTTCATGGAAAGAATTGGGAACAACTGCGCTTCCTGCGGCAACTGGTGCACGGCAAATTTTCCATCCCCTGTGTTTTCCAGCCATACCGATGCAAAGTTCTTCGCAGTCCTCCTGAGCGATCCCGCCCGCTCGTCCGGAAGGATGTCGTTCACCCGTACATTCCGAAAAGATTCATACTTCAGAAACCTTGTCTTGAAAGAAGGCACCTGCTTCACCAGCTGGTCCCGTGAGATGAACGGATACTCTTTTCCCTGGTTGTAGTAAGTAAGGATCTGATCAAGGGACCCGTTCTTGTCGATATCCGAGACGAGTAAACTCACTGGTTGAGCCGTGGATGTCTTCAAACGCGAATTCAGCCCCCAGTTCCCCGCGACAAAATCCATGTCCCCGTCTTCATCCAGGTCCGCGGCTTCTATCGTGTTCCACCAGCCAGAGGTCTCCTCAAGGTCGTAATCCTTTGTGCGGTTCTCAAAGTGGCCCTCGCCATTCTGAATGAAAACACTGACCGGCATCCAGTCTCCTACAGCAACCAGGTCTGGCTTATTATCTTCGTTGAGGTCCGCCCACACTGCATCGCTTACCATCCCCGGCGCCTCCCGGAACCAGCGAAGCGTCTGATCGGTGAATGTTCCATTTCCGTTGTTGATGAGCACGTAACTCCTGGGATTCAAACCATATTGTCCGGCCACCACTCTCCCGCCGATGAACACGTCCATGTCGCCGTCGCCATCCAAATCGGCGGGCTTCACGCAAGACGCATCGGCAAAGATCGGGGGCAGGCCGTTTGAGCTTTTTCTGAAATTGCCCTTGCCGTCATTGACGTAAAGACCTGGCTGCAGTCTCGGGTCGCCATAGTGGAATTCCTGACCCCCGGCCGCAACAAGAAGATCAAGGTCGTGATCTCCATCCGCGTCCATGAACGCCGACCCTGCATCTTCCCGGTATGCGTCGGCCAATAGCGAGGGCTGACCAGTTGCGACAAAAGACCCTAATCGTGTCTGGATGAATACGGCGCCCGCCTGGCCCGCGGCACCTCCGATAAAGAAGTCATCGAGCTTGTCGCCGTTCACATCCCCGACGGATATCTTCGGGCCTTGCGTGGTAAGCATGTAAGGGATCAGTTTCTCGACGTTGAAAGATACAAATCCATTTTCCCGATGGCGGAACAATGAATCACTGGTTAGATGCAGGGCCCAAGGCTCTTTTGTCATGGAAATGGGACGATTCTTTTTCACAGCGCGCTGCTCGTACAGGTCGAGGACCTGGTCCGCCTTTACGGAAGAGAGCGTTTCAGCTTTTTGTCCGGGCCACACCACCACCACTGAGTCAGCGATGCGAGCATCGCCAAGCCCGGTATGCAGAACATAGTCTACGGATGATTCCCACCCGCGCGTGGGAATCTGTTCCAGGGACATCGATTTTCCGCCAGCGTAAACAACGATACGCGTACCGATCCCGAAGCGGTTCGCTTCCGCGCCGTGAAGCCGGAACTCAAGGAAGTGCGACCGGCCGGAAGGGAGGTCATTCCGGTAAACAAACGCCTCCTGGTTAATGTTGTTCGTTATGAGATCAAGGTCGCCATCCTTGTCGAGGTCCGCATAAGCTGCACCGTTCGACAGACTCTCCTCAACGCCTATCCATGCATCCGACATATCTTTGAACGTCAGGTTACGCTCATTGCGATACATCACATTGGGCACGGCACCCGAGGGCATCCTTTCGGCAAACTGCTTGTCTGTAATCTGTTTTGCCGAGTCGTTAAAAATGAAATTGATGTAATCCAGATCGTTCGGTCGCCTGACAATTCCATTGGCAACAAAGAGATCCTTGTAGCCATCGTTGTCATAATCGGCAAGCAAAGGGGCCCAGCTCCAGTCGGTAGCTTCGATGCCGGCGAATGCGGCAATGTCTGAGAAATTAACGCTCCCGCCATCTCTCAGTCCGCGGTTCAGCTGGAGCGCGTTCCGTGACAGCTGCGGGTGATAGCCGAACTGAAGCTTATACTCATAAATGTCGTACGGATCATCGCCGGCGGTCGTCTTGATGATTCCTTCGTCCTTCGGCAGCATGTCGAGGGTGACAATGTCACTCCAGCCGTCGTTGTTGACATCCGCGATATCGTTGCCCATGGAGAATTTACTTGTATGCGACATCGCTCCTTCCAGCACTTGCCTGAAGGTACCATCGCGTTGATTGATATACAGATAATCGTTCTCCCTGAAATCATTGGAAACGTAAATATCGAGGAAGCCATCCAGGTTCACATCCGACACCCCAACTCCAAGGCCGTAGCCGATCTGGCTGCTGTATATTCCCGCCGCGGCGGTGACGTCCGTAAAATGATTGTTGCCCGAAGGGATCAATTCGTTCCGGTATAATCTGTCGCCGGCAAGAGGATGCCGCTCAAAGCGCAAGGCGGATGGTCCGTATTTATTGATGGAGTGGACCGAATGATTAAGCAGGTACATATCCAGGTCTCCGTCATTGTCGTAGTCAAAGAAAGAGGCCTGGGTCGAAAATCCCTGAAATGACAAGCCATAAGCTTCCGTGCGATCAGTGAAAGTCAGGTCGCCGTTGTTGATGAAGAGCTGATTTCTTCCCTTAAAGGTTTTATAATTCCCCACGCCGCAGCTGAAGATATCCAGGTACCCGTCGCCGTTCACGTCGGCCATGGTCACTCCCGTTTTCCAGTTTCCAGCGCCCTTGATTCCGGCGGCGACCGTGATATCCTCAAATTCAAAATCACCCTTGTTCAGATAGAGAGTGTTGCCATCCTGGTTGGATGAAAAACAGATGTCCGGAAGGCTATCGTTGTTTATGTCTCCAATGGCTACGCCTCCTCCATTATAAAAATACAGGTATTCAATGATATTAAAATCTTCATCCTCACGAAGCCGGTTTTGAAAGTGAATGTTTGAATGGGACGGCGATACTTTCGTGAACAGCGTATTGGAAACCTCAGCGTGCCGCTCGCAGGACGACAGGCACAAGACAGCAACGGCCAGGCAGCATCGGATGGTTAGACTCCTATAAGGCACCTTTCGCTTTCTTTAATAAAACGACCGGTTCGTTATTTCTGGCTATCAGATACCTTTTTCTGCCCCCTTTTGCATTCAGGGTGATGATGTCCCTGACCTCGCCATCGATTTTCACTCCCGACTGCAATGAAGGAACCGGTTGGAAATGTCCGTGGCCATCGCCTTTCAGAAGGATGCCGTAGCTGGCATCGTATCGGCCTGCCTCAGGTTTCACATTGTATAAGTTGCCACCCAGCAGGATATCGGGATGACCGTCTTCATCCACGTCGGCGATCTCGATGCCATAAACAGGCGACAGTTGTGCTTCAGTGGGCAGCGCCTGCAACGTCATCCGGCCGTTTCCCTCGTTGATGAGTACACTGGTAGCCATGTCATACGCTTCGGATATTATTGTCCCTTCCATCTGCTCTGGCGTAAAAATATCAGTGATCGTCTGATCCTTGTAGCTCTCATACTTGAGATATTTCTTCTTCAGCGAAGGGATTTGCTGTACGAGGTCGTGACGCAGAACCATCGGATAGCTTTTTCCGCCGCTGAAAGTGCAAATGATCTGTTCCACCGTTCCGTTGCGGTCGAAGTCGTTCACATACACCGATACCGGCTCTTCCGGGCTCGCCTTGAATCTGGAATTCAATCCGTGATTCCCCAATACGAAGTCCACATCGCCATCTCCGTCGAGATCTGCCGATTCGATGCGGCTCCACCATCCGTTGCTCTTTCCGAGACCGTACTTTTCCGTTTCATCGGAAAACTTCCCTCCTGTATTGATCAGAACGGTCACCGGCATGTATTCGCCCACGATAAGCAGATCTTCATCTCCATCGTTATCCAGGTCACCCCAGTCGGCATCGGTGATCATCCCAATGCCCTTAAGAGCGGGCGCCACCTGTGCGCTGGCGTCAGAGAAATTACCCTTGCCATCGTTGCGCAGCAGGTAGCCATTCATCTTCAAACCATAATGGAAAGGTCGAAGGCGAACGCCCACGAACAGATCCAGGTCTCCGTCCTTGTCGAAATCGGAGGCCTTTGCAGCGCACGTGCTTTCATATTTCGCCGTCGGAAGAACCTGGTCCGATCGGCTGAAGTGTCCCTTCCCGTCGTTGATGTACAGACGGTCGATCAGCGCCGTGGAACTGTTCGAAAACTCGTAACCTCCGCTGCACACATACAGGTCCTGGTCTCCGTCGTTATCCGCATCAAAGAACACACTGCCCATATCTTCCGACACCTTGTCTGTTTCGAAAACCTCCTCGCTACTTTGAATAAATTTTCCCGAAGGCTGCTGTACATACAATGCACCCGCCTGGTCTTTGGCGCCACCGATATAAAAATCCTCAAGGCCGTCACCGTTCACGTCGCCTTTGCTCATGCGTGGCCCCTCCGTGCTCATCATATGGTAGAGAAGGCTCTCGCGGTCAAAATCCACGAAATGGTTTTCATGATGGATGTACCCGATCCCCTCCCGGGATGGCTCTTCCATAAGTACAGGCCGAACCATCTCGGCAGACGCCACTTCCATCGACACCGCCCTCGCGCGTGTACCCTCTGACTGCTTGAGAGTGAGGGTCTGGTCGGCGGCCACAGAGCTCATTTCGGTGACCCGCCCATCCGGCCACAACACGGTTAGCTTGTTGATAACGGAATCCGTACCCAGCCCAAGGTTTGGCCGGGGATCGCCCGCAGACTCAAAACCACGCATAGGCATCTGTTCGAGGTAGATCGTCTTGCTTTTCAGCTTCGCGATGACTTTTGCTCCCAGCGCGTGCGTGTTCTTCTGATCACCTACCAGCTCCAGTTTCAGGTAGTGATGGTCGGGATACACTTTCCGGGATTCGTTGCGGTAAACAAAGCATGGCATGTTTACGTTGTTAATGACCAGGTCCAGGTCGCCGTCGTTATCCAGGTCCCCATAGGCGCAGCCGTTGGAAAAACTTTTTGTATCCAGTCCCCACTCGGATGCCATGTTTTGGAACTGCAGCCCTCCGTTATTGTGATACGCGTAATTCGACACTTTGCTGGAGGGGATGATCTCCATTAATTTCTTATAATCCACTTTCTTTTTCGAAATAACGGACTTCACAAACT
>DASVOT010000616.1:0-3225 GCA_036383235.1 Chryseosolibacter sp. | reverse complement strand
GTTGCGAGGTTGAAGTCAGATTGCACTTCTGCGGAACAGGAGAGACCAAACTCGACTTTTCCGAAACGCGCTTCTTCAGAGCCGCACAGCGCAATGTCACCTCTCAGCAGATCGAGAGACTGCAGTTCCGACTGAAATGCCTCCTGGTTGCTTCGCACCTGGCAACTACTGAGAAGAAGCAAAAAAACAACGGAAGAAATATCAATGCTTTTCATTTCGATAGATTTTTAGAAGCGCATTAACCGGGGAAAGAAGGACGCGGGCGGGGTCCTTGATTAAAGGTAGGACTTAAAATTCTAATCGGCAAATGACGACACAGACTACAGATCCGCCGTCCGTCCGCTATCAGAGGCCGCGCATTTCTATTGGGAAGGCAACGGAAAACAGGAAACCGTCTCTCCTGGCGAAAGCGGGTTTCGTGCCCGTGATATATCCCTGGTAGGAAACCGTATTCTGGATGGAAACAGAATTCGACAACCTGATCCTGGGAAAGTTCACAGCCAGCGACGCAGATGTTGCATGTATTCCCTCCTCCAGCACGATCCGGTGCCAGACATACAGGTCAACCCTGAAGTCCTTGACGGCCCAGCTCATCACCATCCGATTCGCCAATTTACACGACTGCGTGAGGTCTAGGAACAACGCGGTGTATTCAAGCTTGAGGTTGTCGGCGATGGTCCAATAACCAACGGCTGCGGTGTAATAATCGGAGTCCGGGTCGCGGAAGCCGGAAGTCTGCGAAAAAACATACCCGAAAAACAATCGCATATAAAACTGGCGTGAGAAGTTAAATCGCCTGAAGATGCCCGGCTGCAGATAGTTCACAATCGAACGTGAATCTTCCAGGTCGCGCGACTCGAACACGAAAAACCCATAATGGTTACGCTCGAAAAAGACGTTCACGTCAAAATTAACGTCGCGGTTAATCAGCGCGCCGCTGTAAGGGAAATGACCTGCTGAATTGAGGCGGGGGACGATCGCCCATTGCGCACGGACAGAGTCTTTAGGCTGCTTTTGCTCCTGTCCGAACAGGGGCACAGAAAGGCACGCGGCCCACATGAAAATTAAAATTACGAAAGACCGGTTCATAGGTGGTGCGATTCTTTGCCGGAGGGAATATTCGCATTATACGGCAAATTCGTTCGTCCGGCTGAATCGCGGTTCATTTTAAATAGAAGATGGCGAAAGTTTTTTAGCCGGGATCCGCGCTGAAATATCGGTGGTGAGGAGGGGAATGCAAAAATAATGGGAAATCCTCAGTCCTCTATGCCTGGTAGGGTTTTCAGACCTGGCGATCCTTTTTGACAGTGATCTTAAACGACCACATTTTTCCAGTGCCCGCGGGTAAATAACCAGAGGGTAAAGATGCCAACGGATGTTTCGGCAATAAACACTCCCCAGAAAACGCCCTTCTCCTGCCATCCGAGGGTGATGGCGAGCAGATAGCACATCGGAATTTCAATCAACCAGAAAAACACGATGTTGATCTTCGTCGGCGTACGGGTATCTCCTGCGCCATTGAAGGCCTGCGCAGAAACCATCCACCATCCGTACACAAAGTATGAATACGATATGATGCGAAGCCATTCTGCTCCGATGGCGATGACGCGCTCGTCCGCGGCGAAGAAACGCATCAGGGAATCGTTATATAGAAAATAGATGACCGCCACGCCGATCAAAAAGATCATGTTGACGACGCCGATCCTCCACACCGCTGCCTCGGCGCGGCCGGGGTTTTTGGCACCGAGGTTTTGTCCGACGAGGGTGGAAGCCGCGTTCGACAATCCCCACGCCGGCATCATCGTAAACATCATGATGCGCAGGGCGATGGTGGATCCGGCCACGGCCTCGCTCCCGATGTCCGCCAGAATGCGCATGAGAAAGATCCAGGAAGTCATGGCCACGATCATCTGGCCAATTCCACCCACAGAAGTTTTGAGGATGTCAACAAGGATCTTTGCCTGCAAGGACAACTGGGACAGGGCAACGCGGATGTGTTTTCCGCCCCGGAGCAACACTGCCAGCTGCATCAGCACGCCGCTGCCGCGGCCGATCGTCGTGGCGATGGCCGCCCCTTCAATGCCCATTTCCGGAAATGGCCCCCATCCGAAGATCAGTACAGGATCCAGCACGATATTGATGATATTGGCCACCCACAGCACCCTCATGGCAATCGCGGCATCTCCCGCCCCGCGGAAGATTGCGTTGATGACAAACAACAGCATGATCACGGCGTTGCCTCCCAGCATCCACTGCGTGTAGCCATACCCGTTCTCAAGGCTCCATGAATCCGCGCCCATCAGCCCCAGAAGCTCCTTCGAAAAGAAAATACCGGCGATGGTAAAGGGGACTGAACAGAGGAATCCCAGGAAAATGGATTGAACGGCGGTTACTCCGGCGGCGTCTCTCTTCTTCTCGCCAATTCTTCGCGCGACGATCGCCGTCACGGCCGTAGCCAATCCCATGGCGATGGAATACAACAGGAAGAGATATGTTTCTGTCAGGCCAACCGTTGCAACCGCGGAGGGACCAAGCTTTCCCACGAAATAAATATCGACAACAGCAAAGGTTGATTCCATTGCCAGCTCCAGGATCATCGGTACGGCCAGAAGAAATATCGCCTTCGTCAGACGGATCTGTGTGTAGTCTGCTTCGGTTCCCCTGATGGCGTCCCCGAGCGCTTTCCAGATCGACCCCGAAGGCACCGGCGCCGCTACCTGACCCACTGCGTTTTTATCGAAACTCGACATTATTGAATATCCATTTTTATTTACGAACTATTATGGAAGACACACGATCAATCGCTGCCGTCTATGTTCGCCTGCAAATTAGGTTAAAAAAAGCGGTGACCAACCTGCCAAATCCGACAATATGCGGGGGGAATCGCGCCAATGTCTGAGAGGAGCCACTGGCAACCGGCGCACGAACTTCGCGTTCAGCCCCGCAACATGCGCATCGGCCAAGTTCCGTCGTGAGCACCATCCGGCCATCACGTCCACGAGCCAGCGGCCAGAAGCCGATAGTCAACAGCCGGCGAATAAATTAATTTTCCTACCTTAAGAAAAAATACAAGATCATGAGCATTACCAGAAATCAATTCCTGAAGAGCCTGGGCATTACCGCTACAGCGTCGCTGACTGGCATCAGCGGATTTGCGCTTCCCAAAAACATAATGGATCCTGTGAAAACGGATGCCAGGTTAAAGCTGGGCCTCACATCCTACAC
>DASVOT010000615.1:0-4221 GCA_036383235.1 Chryseosolibacter sp. | reverse complement strand
GACCTTTTCCTTGCTTTTAAGCTCGAATATTCTTGGCTTCCCTTTTCCGTCGAGGATGCTGACCTTATTGGTATCATGGCCGAATCCGGCACCGGGATCATTCAGTGAATTCAGCACAATAAGATCGAAATTCTTGGAATGAAGTTTTTTAAGGGCATTCTCTTCTTCCTGATCAGTCTCCAGCGCGAAACCCACAAGTATCTGGCCGGTGTGTTTCCGCTTTCCCAACGCCTCCGCTATGTCATCCGTTCTTGTCAGCGCGAGGGTCAGGTCCCCGCTTTTCTTTTTGATCTTTTGACTCGCTGCTTCGGCGGGCCTGTAATCCGCCACGGCCGCAGACAGGACCGTGATATCCGAATCAGCGAACAGCGTCGAGCATGCGTCGAACATTTCTTTTGCCGTCATTACTTCTTTAACGCGGATCTGAGGGTTCTGAGTATGCTGCTGTGTCGGTCCCGTGATTAAATTTACCTCGGCACCCTGGTCGGCAAGCGCTTCGGCAAGGGCGAATCCCATTTTCCCGGAGGAACGATTCCCGATAAACCGCACGGGGTCGATCGGCTCCTGGGTGGGTCCCGCGGTGACAAGCGCTTTCTTTCCTTTCAGGCGGTCTCCTGCTGCGAAGAAGTTCCGAAGCTGTTCGAATATGTGCTCAGGTTCCGCCATGCGGCCGGCTCCAGTGAGCCCGCTGGCCAGCTCACCGTACTCCGGAGGGATGAGATGATTTCCATACCCTGTAAGGATATCGATATTATTCTTTGTGGCGGGGTGGTTCAGCATATCCAGGTCCATGGCGGGGGCAAAGAAGACGGGACATCTCGCGGATAAATAGACCGCCAGGAGCAGATTATCACAAAGGCCGTAAGCCATTTTCGCCAGCGTGTTTGCGCTCGCGGGCGCGATAACCAGGGCGTGTGCCCACAGCCCGAGCTCCACGTGACTGTTCCACTCACCCGTTTGATCTTTCGTAAACTCAGTCAGCACAGGATTGCCGGATAGTGTCGACAGGGTGAGGGGCGTTACGAAATCGCGGGCGGAGGGCGTCATAATAATTTTTACCTGCGCTCCTGACCTGGTGAGCAGGCGCGTCAGGATTGCAACCTTGTAGGCTGCAATACTTCCGCAAACACCCAGTATGATCTTTTTGTCTTTAAGCACCTGATCCGACAAGGGATTTATAATTGTCCGGGAACCCGCCTGGCGCCATGCAGGCATGAGTTGCCTCGCCTCCGTCGCGACGGGCGTTAAGCCGAAGGCGGGGCGGCTTATTCAAGCTTCTCTTCCAGCTCGGTCCTTAACCGGTAATTCAGTTTATTCTCGAGAAACTCTTCCGTTGCAGTGGTCGTCGGCTTGGGCAAACGCTCATAGAATTTCGAGATCTCGATCTGCTCGCGGTTTTCAAACACCTCCTCAAGGTTGTCGACCGTAGTGGCAAACTCGGCCAGCTTGTTGTTGAGCTCTTCTTTAATATTCACGGCAATCTGTCTCGCCCGTTTTGAAATGATGACAACCGATTCGTATACATTTCCGGTCTGCGCCGCAATTTTATCCAGGTCACGGGTAACTACTGATGATTGTACTGCCATAGTTTAAGAATTTGTGTGCTTTAATGAGTTGACTTTATCGAGACTGTCTGCGTATAACTTTTCCGCCTCCTTTAGAAATTCACTGTCAGGATACCGGTCAAGAAATTCTTTATAGTGCTCTACGACCGCTGCGTACCGTTCCGCCTGTTTCGAGCGAATGCTTTGCTCAGCGAGCTTGAACTCTGAGAGGATCGCCAGGTAATAGGCTTCCTCGATGTATTTTGAATCCGGATAATTTTCCTTGAAATTGTTCATGGCCACCACGGCAGCATTATACAATTTCATTTTATAATACTGGCGCGCGTTTTCGAATCCTTTTTTCTCGAGCTTTTGCTGACTCGTGACAATCACGTCGACGGCCTGGTCCCGGAATTTGCTGTTGGGGTAGCGGTTGATGAACTGTTGCATGGCCTCCATGGCTTCCACTCCGCTTTTCTGGTCGAGATTCGGCCCTGGCGCCGACTGATACAGTGAAAATGCGTTCATGAACCGCGCTTCCTCGGCAAGTGTGCTTCGGCCGTATGTTTCATAAAACGTCTTGAACTGCTCGGAGGCAAGCAGGTACAGCTTATCGTAAAACTGGCAATAAGCCAGGTAGAACTGGACTTTTTCTCCTTCGGGTAATCCGCGGACGATCGGCAATATCTGCTCGAACAGAACAGATGCCCGGTAATAGTCCTTTTTGGCGTAATAGTTCAATCCCGCCTCATATTTGACGCGCCAATCCTGGCTTTTCTCGATCTTCCTGAAGTCACCGCAGGACAAGCAAACAAGGACGATGACGATAAAGCCGACAGATAACGATACTTTCCGCATAAGCCCGCAAATATAGCACAACGCAACTAAGAGTAAAACGGGTTTATGGACGTATTATGATTTAACAGCTGTTTCCCGGCCGGTTTTATTTCTTAACGATGAGTTTGCGCGTCATGACTCCTTCGTTGTCAAGATAGAGAGTATAGAAGTAAATACCGGCATTCATGGATTCTGCGCGGATTTTTACCCGGTTTTCCTCGGACGGAAGGTTGTATTCATCGACCGGATTTCCCAGAATGTTGTGTATGACGATCTTGGCCGAGACCTCGTCATTGAGCTTCATATAATTGACGTATGCATAGTCCACCACGGGATTCGGGTAGACGTCGTGGACGATTATATGAGGGGAGGAGTAGATATCTTCTTTGGAGGACCGCTCATCCACGGCAAAATTCAGGTCAAATTCGAGCGTTTCAGACGAATTATACCGGTTGAATACCAGGTATTTTACGGAGCTGATGCCGCTGGCCAGGCCCGCATCGAGGGCCACTTCGAAGTCTGTTATGCTTTCCCGGGGCTCAAGCCGCAAGATGACATCTTCTATCTTTTGATCCAGGCAGTTGTTTTCCGGGCAGAAATAGTGCTTTTGCGTGCCTCCAAGGGTCGAGCCAATCCGGCGTACCACCAGGGTAATGGGCTTATCTGAGTGATTCGTCAGGCGAACGGGGACCTTCACGGTTTCGCCGATGTAGCCCTGATAAACCTCCTGCAACGCGCCAACCTCAAAGGACTGGGCACGGGCCTCCACCGTCAGGTAAATCAGCACTGAAAACAGGAGAAAACGCCTCATCGGGATCAGTTAATGCGGAATTTTACAAAATTTAGCGTTTTTTCGGACTTTTCATAACGTTCGGGGGATTTTTTGGACCAGCGGGCAATATTTTATTTCCTCGTCCGTTGCCCGATTCTTTTCAACTGGCATCCGCTTTGCTTTGTAATAATTTAACCGGCTGTTTTCCGGAAAGTTCCGGGGCAATCGGATTTTTCGGCGACGGGTATAGATCGGGGGGTGAGAGGGCGGACGATTCGCCACGTAAGTTTAACCGGCACTTTGACTTTTTTCTTAACCGGAGTAACCTGACTTTTACATAAACAAAAACTAATCTGACTACTATGAAAAAAATCTCAACCGTTTTATTGTTGATCGCCATCACTGCGGCAGCAGCTGTTGCGCAGGAGTACAAGGCATTCCGTGTCGGCATCGGTCTCGGCTATGCCAATGCAAGTGGCAAAGGTGCTAAAGGTGGTGTGCTCTGGTCTCTCGAACCCGGATACAGAGTGAACGACCAGATCCTTGCCAACCTCCGCATTGAAGGAGCTGTTATCGGCAGGGGCTATGCTGATGAAACCTCCGCTTCTGTGGACGTGGCAGCACTCGGCTCTTACACGCTTAATGGCCAGTACTATTTCAACAACAACAGCTTCAGACCTTTTGTTGGTGTTGGCTTCGGCATGTACTCATTAGCTGCTGTCAGCATGACTGCTGGCACGAGCGGCGGATCAAGCCAGGCTGTAGCGGCTGCTAACAAGATCGGCTTCTATCCCCGGGTTGGTTTTGATGCAGGTCACTTTACGCTGAACCTGGATTACAACATCGTTCCCGAGACTGCTGGTATCAAGAACAGCTACCTGGGCATCAGGATCGGCGGATTTTTCGGCGGTGGAAAGAAATAACCCCTAAAGACTCAAGAGAAAGCTGTTCCAACGGGACAGCTTTTTTTTTGCTGTGAAGACCCGAAGGCTTTTGCCACGAAGACCCGAAGACTTTTTTTAGCCACGAAGACACGAAGACACTAAGGGGCACGAAGATTCTGTCTCA
>DASVOT010000614.1:0-3390 GCA_036383235.1 Chryseosolibacter sp. | reverse complement strand
AACCCACCGCCTCCATGTCGTCTTTTGCAAGCTTCCACGGCTCGGTGTCGGCGAGGAACTTGTTTCCCGTCCGCGCCATGTTCATCATGTGGAACTGGGCCTCGCGGAAACGGAAATGCTCCAGTGAATCGATCATCTCCTTCACGGATGCGTTCAGGTCGTTTTGCGCCTGGTTATACAACGAAACAATGCGCTTGCGCTTGTCATTTGTTGCCGGCAAGTCGCGCTCGGCGGGGACCTTGCCGTCGAAATATTTCCACGTGAGCACCATCACGCGGTTGACGAAGTTGCCCAGGATGGCCACCAGCTCGCTGTTGACTTTCTGCTGGTAATCCTTCCATGTGAAGTCGGAGTCCTTCGTCTCCGGCGATATCGAGGTGAGCACGTAGCGCAGCTCGTCCCTCCTTCCGGGAAACTCCTCCAGGTATTCGTGCAGCCACACAGCGTGGTTGCGCGACGTGGAGAGCTTGTCTCCTTCGAGGTTGAGAAATTCATTAGCCGGTACGTTGTCCGGTAAAATAAAATCACCGTGGGCCTTCAGCATCGCCGGGAAAATAATGCAGTGAAACACGATGTTGTCCTTGCCGATAAAATGGATCAGGCGCGTGTCGGGATCCTTCCAGTATTTTTCCCATTCCGTCTGCTTCAGCTCCTTCGTGGCGGAGATGTAACCGATGGGCGCGTCGAACCAGACGTACAGCACCTTCCCTTTCGCGTCCGGCACCGGAACGGGGATTCCCCAGTCGAGGTCGCGCGTGATGGACCGCGGCTGCAAACCCTGGTCGATCCACGATTTGCACTGGCCGTATACGTTGGTCTTCCAGTCTTCCTTGTGCCCTTCGATCACCCATTCCCTCAGCCAGTTCTCGAACCGGTCGAGGGGAAAATACCAGTGCTTCGTCGGCCTTAAGACCGGCGTATTACCCGAGACCGTCGAGCGGGGGTTGATCAGCTGCTTCGGGCTGAGACTGGTGCCGCATTTTTCACACTGGTCTCCGTACGCGTTGGGGTTGCCGCAGTTCGGACAAGTGCCCACGATGTACCGGTCGGCGAGAAAAAATTTTTCCTGCTCGTCGTAGTACTGGTCGGAGGTTTCCTCAATGAGCAGTTTCTTCTCATTAACCCGGGTAAAAAAATCCTGCGCGGTCTTGTAATGAATATCGTTGGACGTCCGCGAATAGATGTCGAACGAGATACCGAAATCCCGGAAGGCTTTCTTCATCAGGTCGTGGTATTTGTCGACAAACTCCTTCGGGGTCAGCCCTTCTTTCTTTGCGCCGATGGTGATGGCCACGCCGTGCTCATCGGAGCCGCAAACGTAGATGACGTCTTCGCCCTTCAGCCGAAGGTAGCGCACGTAGGTGTCCGCCGGCAGGTAGGCGCCTGCGATATGGCCGATGTGCAGCGGGCCGTTGGCATATGGAAGGGCCGAAGTGACCGTATAACGTTTGAATTTTTTCATGGTCGCGAAATGTCTTTCCCGGGAGTGCAAAGATGGTTAATGGGAAGGAGGAATAAAAATGACCCATGGCCGATGATCGAGCAATCGACCACGGACTATGGACCATCGACTATGGACTATGGACTATTGACTATCGACCGACAAAGGAGAGCTCAATCTTGCGAAACACAATTTCGGCGGCTTCGGATTGGATCTGGATCCGGCCCTTCCGGGGATGAACGTCTTTGGCGTAGTTGACGAGCTTGCCGTTCAGGTAGACGAATATCTCGTCGCCTTTGGCAAGGACCTCCATCCGGTTCCATTTGCCAAAGGGCTTTTCGACGTCCTTCTTCCCGCGGAAGCCTTTCACATCTTTCCATTCCGGATCGCGGCCGTACCAGTTGATGCGCCCGCCGTTGATGGTGGCATCGGCGCCGCCGGGCATGAACACGTAGGAGCTGCCCTGTTTCTCCGGCGCCACCGTGCTGGTGACCGAAAACTCCGGCGTGCCATTTCCCACGACGATAAAATCGCCCATGCCCCCTTCGATCACCTGGCATTCAATGGAATTCATCCACGTGCCATCGTGTGCGCCGTCTTCGCCCTGCGAGTGGATGAGGATGCCGCAATCCCTGGCGTTGTCGGCCCGGGGAGCATGCGTCCCTCCCGCCCATTTGAACTCGGCAACCAATCTGTAATTTTCATATTCCCGGTTCGTGGTGATGCATCCCCATTCCTCCCCGGAGATGTGAAGCATTCCATCCTTCACGGTAAAGACCTTTTTGGGATCGTTGTCGCGGCCGCGGTCTTTCAGAAAAATGTACCATCCGTCCAGGTTCTTTCCATTGAACAGGGCGATGCGTGCGGCCTTCTTCGCGGGGTGTGGGGTCTGCGCCGGGGAGACGTTCGTCACGAGGATGGAGAGGAATAGGGGTATAAGGGTATAAAGGTATAAGGGTACAAAGGTATACGACAAAGGGGGACGGCGAAGGGTTGAAAAGGGGAGCAGATACAAGGCATGCCTTGTCTGAGCTGCGGATTGAATACGTTTTTTCACAGGGTGTAAATTAGGTCGTTATTTCATTTTTGAAAACATGTCCATGATGGAGGCCACGATCCTCACCGTCGCGTCTTTCTGAACCTTATTCGTGGTGAGCCAGGTTTCGTATCCGCCGTTTGCGTGTTGCGCAGGCGTTGGGAGGTAACCATAGCTGCCGTTGGCGAGCTCGATGGTGAACGAGGGCTTGAACGGGCTCTTCGCCTTGATCTCGAGGCCGGTCTCCGTAAAGGTCTCGAACGGTATTGCCGCGATGCCCAGCTCTCCTATTCTGAAAGCCTGCAGGATGATGGTGACCTGGTCGGGCCATTCTTTCTGCATTTGCAGCACGCGCTCCGCGTAGATCCGCCCGAGCGGATGCGCGGGCTTTTCATCGGCCGGCTTTGCCAGGATGCTTTCGGCGTAGGCAATCATTTCGGGAGTGGCGCGCCGCACGTCGAGTGTCAGCTCCGACTGCGCCGCGCGCAGCGGCACCCACTCGTGGTAGCGGACGGTCTTGCTGACGCGCACTACCTCCTGCGCTACGTCGTTGGCGACGATGCGCATCTTTTCATAAGGCGCCCGCTTTTCCGCCGGGCCCCGCACGTTGATGTTGTTGACATCCCCCGACGTGCCGTTCGACAGGATGCCCACGAACGGCGGATCCTGCCGGTCGGCTTTCAGCAGCTCCTGGATGCGGTCGGCGAATACCGCGAAATAATCCGCCGAGATATGTCCGTCGGGAACGCCTCCCACGTAGTGCAGCGAATAATTCGCCAGCAACGCCAGTGGCTTGCCGTCGGCGTACTGAACGGAGATGAACGATACGCCCGGGTCGGTGGGGCCCGCGGGCTCCAGCAGGTTGGGGTTCTGTATGCCGGGGTTCATGACGACGGACTCCATCACTCCGAAC
>DASVOT010000613.1:0-3054 GCA_036383235.1 Chryseosolibacter sp. | reverse complement strand
GTTGTTACTACCGCGACGTTCGTTTCCTGAAAAGGAGATTGACGTTCGAAGGCGTAGACACCATCATCGCAGACGTCGAGCGGAAAGTGTATCCGATCGCCTATGGCGGAGGGGAAGGTGGCTACCGGAACGCCGGCGAGCTGCTGAAAGACCTTTTGAACGCGCGGCGGCTGATCATTGAAAATCATCGGGGACTGTTCCTGGACCTTCTCGATCAGGTTATCGTCAAAGTCAGGATCTTCGGATTCTACTTCGCCAGCATGGACATCCGCCAGGACAGCCGCAAGCACGCAGAGGCATGGGAAGCGATACTGAAACAACTGCGCACAAAGAACAAGTCGCTTAAGGATTTTCACAGCCTTAGCGAGTCGGAGAAGATCGACACCCTGCTGAAACTGAAGTTCAAACCACAGCAGATCAAATTCGAAGATCCTTTCGTCCGCGAGATGATCGACAGCATCAAGGTCATCGAGAAAATCCAGGAGCAGAACGGCGAAGAAGGGTGTCACCGCTACGTCATCAGCAACTGCCAGACTGCCATTGACGTGATCCGCGTGTTCCAGCTGGCGAAAATATTCCTGGCGAAAGGCGACGACCTGCCTGTGGACATTGTTCCCCTTTTCGAGACCATCGAAGACCTCGCCAATGCACAAATGGTCATGGATGAGCTCTACAATGTGGAGGCTTACCGCGATCACCTGAAGAGGCGGGGAAACAAGCAAACCATCATGCTGGGATTTTCCGACGGCACGAAAGACGGCGGCTACCTGCGGGCGAACTGGTCTATCTTCCGCGCCAAAGAAAACCTGACTCTTCTCTCGCGCGAGCATGGATTGACTGCCGTGTTCTTCGATGGGCGGGGTGGCCCGCCTGCCAGGGGTGGAGGCAACACGCACGATTTTTACGCATCGCTCGGCGATACCATCGAAGACAAGGAAGTGCAGGTGACCGTGCAGGGTCAGACGATCAGCTCCAATTTCGGCAAACCCGTCTCCTGTCTTTTTAACCTCGAGCAACTGCTCTCCGCGGGTATTGAAAACGACGTCTTCAGGAACAAGACCCCCGTCATGACAGACCGGGAAAAAAATCTTCTGGAGAACCTGGCCAAGGCGGCGCACCGTTCCTACCTTGACCTGAAGCTGCATCCGAAGTTTGTCCCTTACCTTGAAAAAATAACACCGCTTGCTTTTTTCGGCGACATCAATATCGGGTCGCGTCCCGTGAAAAGAAATTCCGGCGACACGCTGAAATTTGAAGACCTGAGAGCGATTCCGTTTGTGGGATCCTGGGCGCAGATGAAGCAAAACATACCCGGATTCTACGGCGTGGGCAGCGCCATCAGGGAACTGAAAAAAGACGGCAAGATGCCGGAGCTGAAGAAGCTGTACCAGGAATCGCTTTTCTTCCGGACGCTTCTCGCAAACAGCATGATGTCGATGACCAAGAGCTACTTCCCCGCCACTGCCTACCTGTCCAAAGACCAGGAGTTCGGGGAATTCTGGAAGAAGATGTACAACGAGTTCAAGCTGTCAACGGACATGATCCTGGAAGTGTCGGGCTTGAGTGAGCTGATGGAAAACAATCCCATCAACCGCGACTCGGTAAAATTGCGGGAGAGGATCGTCCTTCCGCTGATCACCATTCAGCAGTTTGGTATCCAGCAATTGCGAAACCCGCAGAATGCAGACAAGCCGTTTCTCCACCTGTACAAGAAGCTTGTGTTGCGGTGCATGTTTGGTATCATCAATGCGGCAAGAAATTCCGCATAGGGCGAGGCGCAGCCAGGGGCTGCCCCTGACAGAATCGTTATTTCACGCGAATGAGTGTGGGCTGCTTTTTGATCAGCCGTCCAAAGGGCCGGGCGGTGTTTCCGTGTAGCGACAGCACCTCTTCGAAGGCTGAGGCTTTCGATTCCTCGACCGCTGCAAGCAAACCGCCGCTGGTCTGCGGGTCGGCCAGGATCGCTCTCTGAAAATCCGAGATGCCACTTACCTTCTGTCCGTAGCTGTCCCAATTCCGCTGCGTTCCTCCCGGAATTGTTTTATCCTGAATATATTTTTCCAGGAAATCGAATCTGGGCACCTTGTCAAAGTCTATCTCCGCCGACAGACCGCTGCCCTCGCATACTTCCCCGAGGTGGCCGAGCAGCCCGAAACCAGTGACGTCAGTGAGGGCTGTGACATAAGGCAGTGGCCCGAACGTTGCCCCGAGCTTATTGAGTGTCAACATCGAATCAATGGCAATATCGAGGTGGCGCGGATCGACGGTGCCTTTCTTTTGTGCCGTCGTCACGATTCCCACCCCCAGGGGCTTGGTGAGATAAAGGATGGATCCTTCCGTCGCAGAGTTATTTCGCTTGAGATGCTCTTTCTTCAGCTGCCCCGTCACCGCCAGGCCGAACACCGGCTCGGGGCAATCGATGCTGTGCCCTCCCGCCAGGGGGATCCCTGCCTGCGCGCAGATGTTACGGCTTCCTTCCAGGACACTTTTTGCGACGTCGGCAGGAATCTTATTCACGGGCCATCCCAGTATCGCGATAGCCATCAGCGGTTCTCCCCCCATGGCGTATACGTCGCTGATCGCGTTCACGGAAGCAATGGATCCGAAAGTAAACGGATCATCGACAATGGGCATAAAAAAATCCGTGGTGCTTACCACGCAGGTACCATTGCCCAGATCGTATACGGCTGCATCGTCGCGCGACTCGTTGCCAACCAAAAGCGACGAAAAAACTGTCCTTTTTATGTCTGAATGTAAAATAGAATCCAATACGGCGGGAGCAATTTTGCAGCCACAACCTGCGCCATGGCTATATTGCGTGAGTTTGATTTGTTCCATGCGCGCAAATTTATCAACTTAATGTCTGTTCCGACAACTTTAACGTATGGCAAAAGGAAGGATATCCGGAATTTATAATTATTGCGACCGGTGGTGCGAGCGATGCACCTTTACAAGCCGCTGCGCGATCTACGAGGATGAAAGTGGCATACCTCCCGAAGAATTGGACATGGCGAACAAAGCCTTCTGGGACCGTCTCGGTCAGAATTTCTTGAA
>DASVOT010000612.1:0-4477 GCA_036383235.1 Chryseosolibacter sp. | reverse complement strand
CTACGGTATAAGCGCATAAAATTTGTTATTTCCAGGTTAGGGATTTGCGGCTTTTTCGCAGATGTTATAACTTTCAGATCATGTCCAGGAAAAAAATAGTGATCATCGATGACGAGGAGGATTTATGTCGATTAATGAAAGCTTATTTCCTTGAACTGAACCACGATGTGTTCCTGGCCAATACGCTCGGAAGCGGTCTTTCGTTGATGAAAGAGGTTTCGCCCGACGTACTCTTCATCGACAACAACCTGCCCGACGGCCTGGGATGGGAGAAAATGGACTATCTGATAAAGGAATTTCCCGCCTGCAAGATCAATCTGATCAGCGCCTACGATTACACGCCCGGCCTCGCCAGGGCGGAGAACGCAACGGTCAACATTCTTGAAAAACCGCTGCGCCTCAACACGTTAAAGGATTATCTCTGATTCGTCAGCCTTTTTCCTTGTTCCGGGCTGCCTTTTTCAGTTTGCGCGCTTCACGCCTGGCCAGGCGCTCCTCTTTCTTCAATTCTTTCTTCGACTTCTTTGCCTCTGTTTTGTCGAGGTTGTAGGCGGATTTGATTCCGGACACGACCGATTTTACCCAGAAATTAAAGATCGACTTTGTATCGTCTCTCAGGTATTTCACCGTGCCCGTGCGTTTCTCTTCCGGCACATCCTCATCCATATTCTTTCTGAAGACAAAAGTGTTCATCATGAACGTTTTCAGGTTGTCCTTTTCCAGGCCGGGTCCGTCGCTTTTTTCCTCCTCCTTGAATGTGACAAGCTTAAGGTCGGTATAGGCAAGCTCTATTTGCCCGTCAGACCTTCTCGCATTGTAGGTGAAATCGAAGGAAAGCTTGTCCATCTTCCCCGATTCCACTTTCAGATTCGTCACGGGCGTAAGCATGGAGTTGATCTTCGGAATGCTGAAATCCTGCAGCGAGCCGGTCAGCCTCGCTTTTTTGTTTTCTCCGGGAGGAAAGACTGCCGACAAATTGACTTTTCCTTCGCCCATCAGCAGGGCCTTTGCGTGAAGCAATATTTCAGTTTTTGGGGATCGGTTGTTGATGTTGGTAAAAACTGCCTCAAGATTATCAAAGTAGATTTTCCCAGGCTCCGGCGCGTCGTTCTGAAACTCCTCGTACTGGACGTAACTCTTGATTATTTTCAGGCTGTCGATGATAAGCGTGACAGGCAGTTGCTGCAACTGTGTAGTTGGAAGCGGTTTCTCCTTCCTTTTGAAAGGCAGCCGCTTATCGCGGAACACCATCACGTAAAACTGGACTTCCGCCAGGCTCGCTTTGACGAGGGAAGTGTCCACAAGGGTAAAAGTAAATCCTTTGGCGTTTATAAAAGGGATCACCCCCTCGAACCGGTCGACCTCGTACCCATACTGTCGTCCGAATTCAATTTTTCCGTAATCCGGGATAAACCGGATCGTGTCGACGGCGAGCAGTTTCCTCCTGAAATCAACCTTCGCGTGATGAACGCGATAGGTATACGGGTTTTTCCACATGCGCATTTCAACGCTGTCGAGCGCGAGCGCGGACGCGCTGTATACCAACGGTTTGTCCGCGCGGAAATCCATGGCCAGATTCCGGATCGCGACATCGCTGTTGAACGCCAGGATGCTTTCACACGCCAGGCTGTCGGTGTATTCGATTTGTGCCGATGTCATCGACAGGTCGTCAATCCGCAATATGAATTCATTCTGCCGCCGGGAAGCCGAATCGGGTATCAGCACCGAATTCTGACGGAAGGCAAGGTGCGCCCCGTCCAGGACTACTTTGTCGAAGCTAAGAACACCCTTGAAGATCAGGGGCATGAGACGCAGTCCTACTGCGCGCACCTTGGCGACCTTGATAAACTCCGGAAAAATACACGTGGTGTCGTAGGCATTCTTCTCCAGCAGAAAGGCATCGATCTCAATTATATTTTTACGCCAGTTGACCGAGAGTGAGTCGTACGTGATGACATAGCCGCTTACCTTAAGGGAATCTATTTTTTCGGCTATCCGCTCGCTGAACGTTGAAAAAATGTGAGACCTAAGCCAGACAAGGCCTGCTGTTGCCAAACAGATCAATGCGATCGATACGAGAACCTTTTGCCGGTTAGATACCATGATGCCATTTGCCGGCAGAAATAAAAAAGATAATGCCACAGGGGCGCGGCAGTGGCGCTGGCTGCTATCCTTGTAATTTTCGGGTTTCGACCTGCTGGGTGGGCAGGGAGACGATAAACGTGGAGCCCTCGTTTACCTTGCTCCGGGCCGAAATGTATCCTTTGTGCTGCTCCACAATTTTTTTGCACAGCGCGAGGCCGATCCCCGTACCCTCGAACTCGGAATTATGATGCAAGCGCTTGAACATACCGAAGATCTCCTCCGCGTACTTCTGATCGAAGCCGATGCCGTTGTCCTCGACGAAGATGCGGCAGTATTTGGGCGCAATTCCCTGGATGGTTGTCCCGTTGATCTGGGCGCTCGTTTCCGAGCTGATCTTGACAATAGGACGGGTATCCTTCCGTGAGTATTTCAACGCGTTGCCGATCAGGTTGTGAAAAAGGGGTTTCATCAGGCTGGGATTCACCGCCAGGGTTGGAAGCTTTTCGATGATCACCTTCGCCTTCTTTGATTTCATTTCCTCGTCCAGGTCGATGAGTACCTCTTCCAGGAGCGCGTTGAGATCGCAATCGACGAATGACGGCGCGTCGACGGAGATTTTTGAGAACGTAAGGATGTCGGTGATGAGGTTCTGCATCCGTTCTGCCGCCTTGTGAATGCGGCTTATATTGGTCCTTCCGTCTTCATCCATGAGGTCGCTGTACTTCATCCCGAGCCGGTCGCTGAACATCCTGATCTTGCGCAGGGGTTCCTGGAGGTCATGCGAGGCCATGAAGGCAAACCGGTCAAGGTCTTTGTTCGCCTGCTCGAGGCTGGCGATGTTTTCCAGCAGCTGCCTGTTGAGGTGCTTGACCTTTTCCTCGCTTGCCTTGCGCTCCTTGATTTCAAGCTCGAGGCTTCTGTTGATGGCAACCAGTCGCTGCTCCTGTGCGAGCAGCTGCCGGTTTTTCCGGTACAGGTCAATGAGGACCGTGACTTTGGCGCGCAGTACCTCCGGCTTGATAGGCTTGTAAATGTAGTCGATGGCCCCGGCCTGGTACCCGCGGTAAAGATTTTCATCGCCGAAATTGTTGGCGGTGATGAAAATGATGGGAATATGCCTGAGCTTGTCGCGTTCGTAAATGAGGGAGGCGGTTTCGAAGCCGTTGAGATTGGGCATTTTCACATCCATCAGGATGAGCGCAAAATCGAATTCCCGCAGAAGGATCTTCAGCGCTTCCCGGCCAGAATTAGCCTTCACGAATTTGTAGCCATCGGGCTCAAATATCGTTTCAATGGCCAACAGGTTGTCTTCCCGGTCATCGACTAATAGGATTTTTGGATGCATTTAACCGTCACTATTTAAAAAACCACAGTCTCATTAAAGAAAGCAACTGGTCAATTTTAACTGGTTTCGTAATATAATCGGAGGCGCCTGCCTCAATACACTTCTGGCGGTCACCTTTCATGGCCTTCGCGGTCACGGCGATGATTGGCAACGTGCTGTTCTTATGTTCCCTTCGTATCCTTTGGGTGGTCTCATACCCGTCCATTTCCGGCATCATGATGTCCATCAGCACCATGTCGATGTTTTTGTCGTCGTTCAGGATCTGGATGGCTTCCTGTCCGCTCTCTGCCGTGATAACATTGATGTTGAAACGTTCAAATACCGTTGTGAGCGCGAACAGGTTGCGCACGTCGTCGTCCACGATCAGCACATTCTTACCGCTCAGGATGTCTTCCTTGTTGCGGATGTTTTCAATGATGCGGCGTTTGCTCGGCGCGAGGTCCTTGTGCGGGATGTGAAGGTGCGTGACCGTCTCGTCCAAGAGGTGCTCGATCGAATTCACGCCCTTTAACAGTACGCTGTTGGACTTCAGGTTGATGTGGTTCATCTCCTGGCGGTTAAAATCCTTTGCTGAATATACGATCACCGGAGTAAGCTTCTGTTTCGCCTCGCCGACTTTTTGCAGTAAGTCGGCTCCGGCAATATCCGGCAAGGTATAATCCAGAATGATGCAGTCGAATTCTTTTTCGCCGATCATCTGAATGGCGGTTTCCCCCGTTGAAGCGATCGTCACCGCAATCCGCTCGTCCGTGAGCATTTTGGCGATCTGCGACGAATCGATCTCGTTGTCTTCGACCACGAGCACGTTCATCACCGGTTTTTGGGCAAAGCCCACCACATCTTCAAATAATTCGTCCAGCGATTCGTTTGTGAGCGGTTTGAGCATGAAGCTTCTGGCGCCGCGTTTCAGCGCAAGCACCCGGTTCTCCTCTCCGGAAATCACATAGATGGGAATATGCCGGTAGTTGAGATCGTTTCTCAGGAGATCGATGACCTTCCACCCGCTGGTATCCGGCAATTTGACGTCCAGCGTGATGGCGATGGGCG